>JAISMV010000042.1 GCA_031276535.1 Flavobacteriaceae bacterium | reverse complement strand
GAATTGATACACAGATGATAAGAACGAGCCCTACCCCATGCTCTGTTAGTATAAAAGTTATAATATTCCCTCCTTTTCTTATCTGTTTTAAAATTCAATTCTTCCGCTTCTTCATAGGATATTTTTTTTCGTTGGGCGGTTCTTTTAATACAATCTTCTTTATTAGCCGTAACAAAGATATCTAACCGGTTGGGGCAATCCCGTAGTATATAATCGGCGCATCTTCCTACAAAAAGTGCGGAATGTTTTTCGGCTAATTCCCGAATGATATTACTTTGTATTTCGAACAAGGTTTCATTTCCCAGATAATTCTTTGAGAATTGCATTCCCAAAAAGTTGTCAAAAAAACTAAACCGGATCTTCTCATCCGCTCTCTTAAAAAATTCTTTTCCTAAACCGCTTTCTTTCGAGGCGAGGTTAATAATTTCTTTATCATAATAGGAAATACCTAATGAGTTAGCGAGCTTTTTTCCAATTTCACGACCTCCGCTTCCCAGGTGTCGACCGATCGTAATAAAATATTTTTCACTCATAACTTTACTAATTTTTATTTAGGTTTGGCTGTCCGTTTTTTAACTTTAAATTGTCGATAGAGTATAATTGCGGCTAAAATGGCTGATAAAAAATCGGAAAAAGACATGCTTACCCATACTCCCGATATACCAAAAAAATAGGGAAGGATCAGTAAACAGGGGATTAAGAGAATCACTTGTCGGGTCAATGACAAAAGAATGGCTTTTTTCACCATACCGATGCTTTGAAAAAAGGCAGCTACTACCATTTGAAAACCTATTAACGGAAAACATAAAAAGACAATTCGCAATCCGGTAGAGGCCGTATCGATCAGCTCATCATCAGTAGTAAAAACAGAGGCCACGGCATGTGGAACCAGTTCCACTATAATGAACCCCAAAGTCATGATTATTGTTGCTCCAAAAATAGTCTTCTTTAAAACTTCTGTCACCCTCGGATAAAGTTTAGCTCCGTAATTGTATCCTGCAATAGGCTGCATTCCCTGATTGATTCCCATTACCGTCATTACAAAGAGGAAGGCTATGCGGTTTACAATGCCATACGCTCCTACGGCTATATCGCCGCCATGTTTTAAAAGTCCCTGATTGATCAAGATAACAATAACGGAGGCTGCCGCATTCATTAAAAAAGGAGGCATTCCTATAGCCAGAGAATCTCTTACGACTCTCATTCTCAATTTAAATATTCCCTTTCGTAAATGAATGATCATGTTTTTATCACCAAATAAATAAATCTGCCAGGCTAAAACTATGATTTGAGATATTATGGTAGCTAAGGCGCTTCCCTGTATCCCCCAGTTAAATCCAAAGATAAACAGAGGGTTTAATATCAGGTTAATAATTACGGTATAGATTGTCGCATACATGGATTGTTGGGGTTTCCCCGCCGAACGAAGCATGGAATTTAATCCGAGATAGGTATGGGTAATTACATTTCCCAATAGAATGACAACCATAAAATCATGAGCATAGGGAATGGTTTTTTCACTGGCGCCAAAGAAATAGAGTATCGGATCAAGGAAAAGTAAGGTTATGATGGTAAAGGAAATCCCGATGATCAGATTCATCATGAAAACATTTCCCAATATGCTGTTTGCCGATTCATAATCCTTTTGCCCCAGCCGTACGGAAAGAAGAGTAGAAGCCCCTACTCCCACCAAAGAGCCAAAAGCGGCAGCCAGATTCATTAATGGGAAAGTTATGGCTAATCCCGAAATTGCCAGAGCACCAACGCCATGCCCGATGAAAATACTGTCGGTTATATTGTAAAGTGAAGAAGCTATCATTGCTATTATGGCAGGTATAGCATACTGTTTCAGTAGTTTTCCAATATTTCCGGTTCCTAATTCGAGAGGCGTTCCTTTTATTTCCATGTTGGGTTATGCCAAATTTCAAACCATAAATGTACAAAAAAGCAGAGCATCCCGATAAATTTTATAGATAATTTTCTAGATTTTAACACCATGGGGAAATGCTTTTTACCGGATATTACTCAGAAAAACAGATAATAAAACCCTTATGTATCTTACCCCGAAATACTTTTACTTTTTAACTCGCATTTGGAATAAGAAATGAAAAAGTCACAAAAAAGAGTAAGAAAATATTGGGTAAAAAGGAAAAATTTTCGTATCTTTATAGTATAAGGCGCCCTTGAATAAGGGCGCCTTAATTCTTAATTTATTATCCGGGGTTAAAAACATTAAAAAAGGGAATCCTTACATAAGGATTCCCTAAAAACTACTAGTCGGATTAAGTTATAATGAATTAAATTATCTGACTTTAATCCATTTTGAAACCTCTTCTGTAAATTCTTCCGTAAGGGTCTACGTATCGAACGGAAACGGTTCCTTTATAATTTTTTAATATTTTCTCAATATCTTTCTCGCTGTTTATGGGTTTATCATTTACTTCCATTAAAATAAATCCTTCCCCGATTCCTGCGGATTTTAATTTCCCGTTATTGTCAACACTGGTTACTACTATTCCTGATTCCAGTCCGTAATTAACTTTTTGTTGTTCTGTCAATTCCTGAAATTCCGCTCCTAATTTTTCGGCAACACTCAGGTCATCTTTGGTTTTAACGGAAGTTCCGCCCTTAGCATCTTTAATTTTTACAACAAAGTTCTTATTAACTCCATCTCTTAATACAACAACTCTTACCTGATCTCCGGGTCTTTTCTCCCCAATGATTCCAGAAAGTGTAGGGAAATTACGAATAGCGACACCTTCAACCTGGGTAATGATATCTCCTTTTTTAATTCCGGCTTCTTTAGCGCCTCCGTCATCCTGTATTTCCGTAACTAAAACTCCTTGTTGAGATTTATAGGTGGTTTTGTTTTCGGCGTTATATTTCTTTACCAAAGCGTCGTCACTCAGGTCTAAAGCCCCGATTCCAAGATACCCTCTTTGTACCAGACCGTATTTTCTGATGTCTTCCACTACTTTTTTCGCGATATTGGAGGGAACCGCAAAACTATATCCTTCAAAAGTACCCGTTCCGGAATGGGAAGAGATAGCGGTGTTAATTCCTATCAAATCTCCGTTAGCGTTTACCAAAGCTCCTCCACTGTTTCCGGGATTAACGGCTGCATCGGTTTGAATAAAAGCCTCTATAGGGTTTTTCGAATTGGATCTCAATAAGTCCAGACTGCGTCCTTTCGCGGAAATAATACCGGCTGTCACGGTAGAAGTTAATCCAAAAGGATTTCCCACAGCCAACACCCATTCGCCTATTTTCACATTGTCCGAATTGTAGAAATTTAAGAAGGTAAGTCCTTTTTCTTCAATTTTCAATAAGGCGATATCTGAGTTCGGGTCAGTTCCGACCAAAGTGGCAGCATAGGTCTTTTGGTTGTTAAGGGTAACTTCTATTTTATCCGCTCCGTCAATAACATGGTTATTGGTAACAATATATCCATTTTCAGAGATGATAACACCGGAGCCTAATCCGCTGGGAACATCTTTGGGAGTTTGTTCCTGTTTCTGTTGACGTTGAGAATTAAACGGATCTCCAAAGAAAAAATCAAACGGATCAACCATTCTTCGCTGTTGCTGAGGAACATAAGAAGAATAGTTTTTGACACTTACCACTGCATTTACGGTTTTTTCCGCGGCAATGGTCAAATCCGGAAGATTCAAACCAACGGAAGCCGTAGAGGCTGAAGTAAAATAAGCCTTTTCCTTATTGTCATTTTTAAATATTTCAAAATCACTTAAATGAGTGTTTTTAGTCATAGCAAAGGAAATAATTCCCACAGAGACTAAGGCACTGACAACTCCTACTAGAACATAAGACGCGATTTTCTTAATTTCAAATTTATTTTTATTCATATGTACAAAACGTATTAAATTTTAAATTATACCGATTAACTTCCTTTCAAAAGTAATACCAAAATTTTACGGATTTTAGGCTTTAACGATTTTTAACATGAATTTAAAAACTGCTTTAATTTGTTTTTGTTTTTGTGATTTTTGACAATTCTTTAAATTTTCCGGCGAACGCGCTACACAAAAATCTTTTCATTTTTTAGAATAATACTGAGTTAAAGTTTTTAAATTTGTAATCTGACTTAAAAAACGATAGTATCCGATGAAAAATATTTTATCAATTCAGTCACATGTGGTTTACGGACATGCGGGGAATAGCGCCGCGGAATTTGCCATGCAGCGTTGCGGAGCGGGCGTATGGTCGCTCAATACGGTTCAGTTCTCCAATCATACACAGTATGGGCAATGGACGGGAGAAGTAATGACTGCAAATCATCTGCTGGATATTGTTAACGGAATAGAAGCCATTCATCAATTAAAAAAATGCGATGCCGTTTTAAATGGATACATAGGTTCTCCGGAACAGGGAAAATCAATTTTGGAAATAGTGCGGAAAGTAAAGTCCGGAAATCCGAAAGCTCTGTATTTTTGCGATCCGGTAATGGGACATCCGGAAAAAGGCTGCATAGTAGCGCCGGGAGTTGCGGAATTTTTTAAAAATGAAGCCATTGACGCAAGTGACATTATGTCACCTAATTTACTGGAACTGGAAATTTTAACAGAAAAGACCATTCATTCGGTAGAAGAAGCAGTAGAAGCGGCTAAAACGTTACATAAAAGAGGAGTGAAAGCAGTATTGGTAAAACATTTAAGCAGGGCAGGTTATCGTTCGGATATGTTCGAAATGCTTTTAGTCACTCCTAAGGAAGTATGGCATATCTCCAGACCGTTGGTAGATTTCGGAGTCCGGCAGCCGGTAGGAGTAGGAGATTTGACATCCGGGCTGCTGTTAACTCATTTATTATTGGGAAAAAATTATAAAGAGGCTTTGGAACATACAACGGCGGCTGTTTATGCGGTAATGCTTGAAACTCACAAAAGAGGAGAATATGAGTTGCAATTGGTGGCAGCCCAAAACGAAATCGTATCCCCGTCTATTGTTTTTGAAGCAATAAGATTATGATTTTTGCTGAATTTCCATAAATCCGGAATAAGATAAAAAAACAAAATAATGAAAGTATTTAAATTCAAAACCAATATTGATTGTGGGGGCTGTGTAAACGCCGTAACCCCTTTTCTTTCCAAAACACCGGGTATTTCCAAATGGAATGTAGATACTTCCAATCCTGATAAAATACTAACGGTCGAATCGGAAGAAGTTGCGGAGGAAGACATAATCAATGCCGTAAAGAAAGCGGGATTCAACATAGAAAAAATTTAATTTCAACGAAACTTATAAAAACATCATAAACCTGCCCGGATGATTTATGGGGCTTAAATTCGGGAATTGGTTCAGGTAAACTTCGGGATATTATGTGCTTTAAGAAGTGACTGAATACAAAAACAAGAGAAATATAATTAAATATTCTCTTGTTTAAAATATGATTCAGTAGTTTAGTTTTTCCTAGTTATTTTCCGGTCTTAACTTTCTAACTACGGCACCGGCTCTCCACATTTCGCTTTCGCGAAGCGCTTTCAACTCTTCTTCCAGCTTTTCACGGTAATCCGGTTTGGAATTGGTATCAATGGAGCGTTGAGCCTCATTCCCTGAAGCTACTTCTGAGTATAATTTTGCAAAAACCGGTTTGGTAGCATCGTGGAAAGGCACCATCCAGTCTAAAGCTCCCCGTTGGGCGGTGGTAGAACAGTTGGCATACATCCAGTCCATACCTTTTTCAGCGAATAGAGGCATTAGCGATTGTGTCAACTCTTCCACGGTTTCATTAAATGCTTCGGAAGGGGTATGTCCGTTTTCACGCAACACTTCATACTGAGCTAAAAGGATTCCCTGAATAGCTCCCATCAGGGTGCCTCTTTCTCCGGTAAGGTCAGAGTAAACTTCCCGTTTAAAGTCAGTTTCAAATAAATATCCGGATCCTACACCGATTCCCAAAGCGATGGTTCTGTCTTTAGCTTTTCCGGTAGCATCCTGATAGATAGCAAAACTGGAATTTAACCCTCTACCTTCAAGGAACATACGTCTCAGACTGGTTCCTGATCCTTTAGGAGCCACTAATATAACATCAACATCGGACGGAGGGATAATTCCCGTACGGTCGCTGAAAGTAATTCCAAATCCGTGAGAAAAGTAAAGCGCTTTTCCTGTAGTCAGGTAAGGTTTTATTTTAGGCCAAATCTCAATTTGTGCGGCATCGGACAATAAATATTGAATGATGGTTCCCTTAGACACTGCTTCTTCTATTTCAAACAGGGTTTCTCCCGGCACCCAACCGTCTGCAACGGCTTTATCCCAGGTTTTTCCACCTTTGCGTTGTCCTATGATTACATTGAAACCATTATCGCGTAGGTTAAGCGCCTGACCGGGACCTTGTACTCCGTACCCGATTACTGCAATAATTTCGTTTTTTAAAGTTTCTCTAGCTTTTTCCAAAGGAAATTCTTCACGAGTAATTACATTTTCAATCACTCCTCCAAAATTCATTTCTGCCATTTTTTTATTTTTTTTAATTATTTATTTTTATTAAAGATTCTTTTTCTTTTAATTTCGCGATCATATCGCTTAGCCGTTCTATTTTAGAAGTATTGACGGCAATTCGTCCTGAACGGATAAATTGCAATACCTGAATGGTTTCGTTCAATTCTCTAAAGAGAGCCTGCGTGTCTGCATAATGTCCGGTTTTTTGAATTACTACACAAATCTCGTTAATTTCCAGTATTTGTGCATTGTGTTTTCTGATTAAGTTTTCAACAGAACCGATCTTCAGAAATTCGGGAGTTGACAATTTATAGAGGGCTATTTCCTGATGAATTAATTCATCATCCGTATTATAATACGATTTCAGCACATCTACACTTTTGTCGATCTGTTTGACAACTTTTTCAATAGTTTCCTTATCACTCCAAACTGTGATGGTAAATTTATGAATTCCCTCGATTGCAGAAGGAGACACAGAAAGAGTTTCTATATTCAGGAATCTGCGGGTAAATACGCTGGTAACCTGACCTAACAAACCTACGGTATTTTCTGAAAATATTGTTACGGTATATAATGTTTTATTTTCCATGATATTTTATTTTTTACAATAAATGACTGCAAAGTCGTAATATTTATATAAACAATCTACTTCTTTAAATCCGGCTTCTTTCAGCCATTTCAACTGTACGGACAAAGGAGTCCTTTTATCCAGTTTCACTCTTTCATAGGCGGCATCAATTTCCTGCTGGGTCAGATCGCTGTTTTCCACTTTATTTTTCCATTGTTTTTCATAAAGCCGGATAAAGTACTCATCATGCCCGGAAACCTGTTCCGCATTTATGAACAATCCGTCTTTTTTCAATGCCGAATAAATGTTGCTATAAAGCCTGTTCTTGTCGGAATCTTCCAAATGATGAATGGCTAAAGAAGAGATGATCGCATCGTAATATCTATCATCGGTATAAGTGGTGAAATCCTGACAAACGATGGTGACATTAGGGTTATGAGAAAATCTTTCTTTTGAAATTTCCAACATTTTTTCTGAAAGGTCTACCAAGGTAAGTCTGGCATCCGGATATTTCCGAATCACAAAATCAGACAATAATCCTGTTCCTGCTCCCAAATCCAGAATTTCAGGGGAAGGGGTGGTGAAAACCAGATTTTCGATGGTCATCTGATAAAAATCCGTAAAACAAGGAATTAATCTTGTTCTTTGTTTATCATAATGCAGGGCAACGGAATTAAATTTTGATTTTACAGACTCCATTTATACTTTTTTATGTTCTCCCAATAATATGTTGGTCACACAGGTTCCTGCCGGTATCATAGGATATACCATTCCTTGTAATTCCACTTGTACATCCAGTAAATAGGCTCCTTTATGGTTCATCATTTCGGCAATGGCTTCGTCCAGATCTTCTCTCTCATCAACTCTTTGGGAAGCGATCTTATATGCTTTGGCAATAGCCGGAAAATCCGGATTTGTCATTAGGGTTTCGGAATATCGTTCATCAAAGAATAATTCCTGCCATTGGCGTACCATTCCTAGAAAGTGATTGTTTAAAATGATGATTTTGACGTCAATGCCATATTGCATGATAGTTCCCAACTCCTGCATGGTCATCTGAAATCCTCCGTCACCAACGAATAAACATACCGTTCTGTCCGGATTGGCTATTTTGGCGCCTATGGCTGCGGGAAGTCCAAATCCCATAGTTCCCAATCCTCCTGAGGTTACTACGCTTCGGGTCTGATTGTATTTGAAATACCTGACTCCCATCATCTGATTCTGACCTACATCCGTAACCAATATTCCATTATGGTTGGTAGCTTCGGAAACTTTTCGGACTACTTCTCCCATTTTTAATCCTCCTAATTTCGGGTAAACCTCATCTTTGATAACAGCGTTGTATTCTTCCGTATCATGTTCTTTAAAGCTGTTTCTCCACTCCGTATGTTTGTTTTCACTCACGAATCCGGTTACTTCAGCCAGCGTGATTTTTGCATCTCCCAATACTTTTACATCGGTTTTTACATTTTTATCAATTTCCGAAGGGTCAATATCAAAATGAATGATTTTAGCCTGTTTTGCGTATGTGTTCAGGTCTCCGGTTACCCGGTCATCAAAACGCATACCTATGGCGATCAAAACATCGCATTCATTGGTTTTCAGGTTGGGAGCCACGTTTCCGTGCATTCCTAAAAGCCCTACATTCAAAGGATGATCTGTAGGTAAGGCAGAAAGTCCAAGCATGGTGGATGCTCCCGGAATATCGGCTTTTTCCAGCAATGCCTTTAGTTCGTTCTCCGCGCCACTCAAAATTACACCCTGTCCTATCAAAGCCAGCGGTTTTTTCGCTTCATTGATCAACTTTGCCGCTTCCTGAATATCTGTATGATTTAGATCCGGCACCGGTTGATAACTTCGGATAAAATTCATTTTTTTATAGGAATATTCAAGAATTCCTTGTTGTGCATCTTTGGTAATATCTATCACTACAGGGCCTTTTCGTCCGTTATTGGCTATGTAAAAGGCTCTGGCTATAGCCCATGGAATATCTTCCGCATGTCTGACCTGATAAGCCCATTTGCTTATGGGTTTGGTTATTCCTACTACATCGGCTTCCTGAAAAGCATCACTTCCTAATAATCCGGAAAAGACCTGTCCGGTGAGGACGACCAGAGGAGTGCTGTCTATCATAGCATCTGCTATTCCTGTTATCGTATTGGTTGCTCCCGGTCCGGAGGTAACCAACACAACTCCCGGTCTGCCCGACACGCGGGCATATCCCTGAGCTGCATGAGTTGCCGCCTGTTCGTGCCGAACTAAAATATGATTTATTTTGTCTTTATAATCATATAAAGCATCAAATACAGGCATAATTGCTCCTCCCGGATATCCGAAAATTGTATCCGCCCCTTCGTTGATCAATGAACGAATCAAGGCTTCGCTTCCTGAAATTTTATTGTTGTTCATGCTTTTATTTTTGTAGTCATTTTTTTACTTAATTATTCTTACAGCTCCCAAATCGGCGGAACTAACCATGCTTGCATAGGCTTTTAATGCTTTTGAAATTTCCCGTTCCCGTTCTGGTTTAAATGCTTTTTCTCCTTTGGAAAGTTCCTGCTGACGACGGAATTCCAGTTCTTCCTCTGAAATTTTTACATTGATGGATCGATTGGGAATATCAATTTCAATACCGTCTCCGTCCTGTACTAATCCGATAGCGCCACCGGCTGCAGCTTCAGGAGAAACATGCCCGATGGAAAGACCCGAAGTGCCTCCCGAGAATCGCCCATCCGTGATCAGGGCGCATTCTTTCCCTAGATGTCTTGATTTTATGTAAGAGGTAGGATAAAGCATTTCCTGCATCCCCGGACCTCCTTTGGGACCTTCATGGGTGATGATTACTACATCTCCGGATTGTACTTTTCCGTTCAGGATTCCTTCACAGGCATCATCCTGAGACTGGAAAACTTTTGCTGTACCCGAGAATTTGAATATACTTTCATCTACTCCGGCAGTTTTTACCACGCATCCGTTGAGGGCAATGTTTCCTTTCAGAATGGCTAATCCTCCATCTTTAGTATAGGCATGGTCTATATCCCGGATACATCCGTCGGTTCTATCCGTATCTAAATCGGTATAGGTGGAACCCTGAGAACCCAGAGTTAAATTAAATTCATTTCCGGATGCCGATTTATACAGATTTAAGGCTTCTTCGGAAGGGTTTTCTTTCGTAATATCGTAATTTTCGATGGCTTCAGCAAGGCTTAGTCCGTCTATGCGTTTAACCGAAGTATCGATCAATCCACCTTTAGCCAGTTCTCCCATGATTCCCAAAATACCACCCGCACGATTCACATCCTGAATATGATATTTTACCGTATTGGGCGCTACTTTACATAAACAGGGGGTTTTTCGGGACAAGGCGTCAATATCATCCATCGTAAAATCAACTTCTGCTTCATTGGCAATAGCCAGCAGGTGAAGAATGGTATTGGTGGAGCCTCCCATGGCAATATCCAGAATCATGGAATTTAAAAATGCCTGTTTAGTGGCAATTTTCTTCGGAAGTATGGAGTCATCACCATCCTGATAATATTTATAGGCGTTTTTCACGATAAGTTTAGCGGCATCTTTAAACAGTTTTTTTCTGTTGACATGGGTTGCCACTATGGTCCCGTTTCCGGGAAGCGCCAGTCCGATGGCTTCGTTCAGGCAGTTCATAGAGTTGGCGGTAAACATTCCCGAGCAGGAACCACAGGTGGGACAGGCAAGTCGTTCGATAGCATTCACTTCTTTATCCGACACCGTAGAATCCGCGGATTTAATCATAGCATCAATCAAATCCAAGTGTTGATCGTTGTATTCCCCTGCTTCCATGGGTCCACCGGAAACAAAAACCGTTGGGATATTCAAACGCATGGCAGCCATTAACATTCCGGGAGTGATCTTGTCACAATTGCTAATACAGACCATAGCATCCGCTTTATGAGCATTTACCATATATTCCACGCTGTCTGCGATTAAATCCCGGGATGGGAGGGAATATAACATCCCGTCGTGTCCCATGGCTATACCGTCGTCAATGGCAATGGTGTTGAATTCGGCTGCAAAGCATCCCTGTTTTTCTATTTCAGATTTAACAAATTGTCCTATCTCGTGTAAATGTACGTGCCCCGGCACGAATTGGGTAAAAGAGTTTACAATTGCAATTAATGGTTTTCCCATTTGATCTTCTTTCATTCCGTTAGCTCTCCAAAGCGCTCTTGCTCCGGCCATTCTTCGTCCTTGTGTACTGGTGTAACTTCGTAACTGGTTTTTCATCTTTTTTATTTATTAAACAAAAAAGCCCTCCTCACATTTAGAGAAAGGGCTTTAGGATATATTTTAACTACATATAAAACTCTATAACCTTTCTCTCCTACAAGGTAACGACCAGAAGAATAAGAATGATTACTGTATTGTAGTAGTTATAAATAGACATTATTGTGTATTAAATTTTCTAAAATTTATTGGTCAAAATTAAAATAGTTTTTTATTATTTCCAAATTTTTTTTAATAAAAGCCTTAAAATTGATTGATTAAAAACGTTTTTTGGTATTAAAAAGATAATAAAATATTTAATTATTTCTCTTTTATGGTTTTGTAAAATTTGTGATTTTTCAAATAACGGCTTATTTGTTTTCCGTAATAAAAAAAAACCACACTTTTTGTCTTAAAATATTGCTAAATCGACAAAAAACGCCTAAATGCAGATTGAAAAGACAGGGCTCTTATATCCCCTGTCTTTTACGTGGTTAGGGCTTACGTATTTTCGATAAAGTCCACAATCCATTTTCCCACTTCGGAGGTAGAATACGCTTTTTCACCGGAAGCAATGTCTTCAGTCACTACTTGTGCATCCATGGAAGCGTCTACCGCTTTCCGAATTAACGCTCCTTCTTCTTTCAGGTCAAAGGCATATTCAAACATCAAAGCAACGGATAGGATCGTAGCCAGCGGGTTGGCAATATTTTTTCCGGCAGCTTGCGGATAAGAACCGTGGATAGGCTCAAACACGGAAGTATGCACTCCGATAGAAGCTGACGGAAGCATTCCCAGCGAGCCGGTAATCACGGATGCTTCATCGGTAAGAATATCTCCGAAAAGGTTTTCGGTAACCAAGACGTCAAAGCGTTTAGGCCACTGAATAATTTGCATGGCAACGTTATCTACAAACATATATTCGGTTTCAATGTGCGGAAATTCTTTTTCAATTTCCTGCGCCACCTGTCTCCAAAGCCTTGAAGTGCAAAGGACATTTGCCTTATCCACCACCGTTACTTTTTTTCTTCTTTGTTCTGCCAGTTTATACGCCAGCCGTACAATTCTTTCTACTTCCTCTCTGGTGTAAACGCAGGTATCGTAAGCGGTGTTTCCGTCTTCGCTTCTTCCCTGCGGACGACCGAAATACAATCCTCCGGTCAGTTCGCGCAGGCACATGAAATCGGCATTTTCCACCAAATCTGCTCTCAAGGGAGATTTATGTATTAAAGAGGGAAAAGTGCTGATAGGGCGAAGATTGGCATATAAGCCCAGATCTTTTCTCATTTTCAGCAAACCTTGTTCCGGACGAACTTTGGCAGAGGGATCATTGTCGTATTTAGGATCCCCGATAGCGCCGAACAGTACGGCATCGGAAGCCATGCATAATTCATGAGTTTCGGGAGGATACGGGTTTCCTGTTTTGTCGATAGCGACAGCTCCTACCCAGGCTTCTTTATAAGTTAGTTCGTGATTGAATTTTTTACATACGGCTTTGGTTACCTCCAAAGCCTGAGCTACGATCTCAGGTCCGATACCGTCACCGGGAAGTACTGCTATGTTTAATTTCATAATTTTAATTTTTTTTTATGTGAAGTAGAAATATATTCTTTATATCCCTAAAATAAGTTCTTTACATTACCTCAATAATATTTAACATTTTTTCGGTTGCCTGAATAGCCGCCTCGGTTTGGTCGGCATCCAGTCCGCGAGTTTTGAATTCATTTCCGTTAAAATTCCAGGAGATGACCGTCTGAACCAAAGCATCGGTTTGTCCTCCGGGGGGAATGATCACTTTATAATTGGTTAGAGTAGGCTTAGGTTTATTCAGCTTAGCATAAATCATTTCCAACGCTCTGGAAAATGCATGGTATTGTCCGTCTCCGGAAGCAGTCTGCTCATACATTTTTCCGTTGACTTCTATCTGAACGGTTGCCACCGGATGCAGTCCCTTGCTCAAAACCAACGCATAGGAAAGGATTTTCACTTTTTTTTCGGCTTCGTTAGTATTCAACACGTCAGAAATGATGAAAGGCAGGTCTTCTTGTGTGATAATTTCTTTTCGATCACCCAGTTCGATCACCCGATTGGTAACTTTAATCATATCTTTCTCATCCAATTCGATACCTAAAGCTTCTATATTCTTTTTGATATTGGCTTTTCCCGAAAGTTTCCCTAAAGCGTATTCCCTAATCCGCCCGAACCTGTCGGGGTGTAAATCATTGTAATACAGGTTGTTTTTATTATCGCCATCCGCATGAATTCCGGCGGTTTGCGTAAATACGTTCTCCCCGATAACCGGTTGATTGGAAGATATGTTCTGTCCGGAATAGGTTTCCACCACACGGCTTACTTTGTTCAGCATCTCTTCTTTAATGGAAGTTTTGATCTTCATTTGGTCGTGCAGAACGGCTATCACACTTGGGAGCGGCGCATTTCCTGCCCGTTCGCCCAAGCCGTTCATGGTTACATGAAGTCCGTGAATACCTGTTTCTACGGCAGCCATTGCGTTTGCTACAGCCAGATCGTAATCATTATGAGCGTGAAAATCAAAGTGTTTATCCGGATATCTTTTTAAGATCAGAGTACAGAATTCTTTAGTGTTGTAAGGATTTAAAATTCCCAATGTATCCGGAAGCATAAACCGTCTTACAGGCATATCCCGAAGTCCATCGAGTAAAAACAGGACGTAATCTTGCGAATGCAACATACCGTTAGACCAGTCTTCGAGGTACATGTTTACTGTAATCCCCATAGAATGTGCTAATTGAATATCTCGTTTTATGTCTGCCAAATGTTGTTCGGGAGTTTTGCGCAATTGCTGGGTTACGTGCTTTAGCGAGCCTTTGGTTAAGAGATTGATGACCTTTACTCCCGCTGACTGAATCCAGTTTAAAGAAATGCCATTATCAACAAAGCCCAGGATTTCGATCTTATTCAATTGCCCGGCATCTTTTGCCCAGTTGGTAATTTTTTGAGCGGTTTGAAGTTCTCCTTCGGAGACTTTCGCCGAAGCTATTTCTATCCGGTTTACTCCCATTTCCAAAAGCAGACGGGCGATGCTCAGCTTTTCCTGCGTGGAAAAAGAAACTCCTGAAGTCTGCTCTCCGTCTCGGAGAGTTGTATCCATTATTTCTATCATTTGGTAACGTAATTTTTGTTTTTATTCATAAATAGCACTAAAAAATCGGTTCGATTACAAAAATATTTCCGCCTTGTAATTTCCTCTTTCATAGTTGTTGTTTTCTATAGGAATTTGTTTAAATCCTAATTTTTCATATAGTTTTATGGCAGGAGTTAATCGGGTGTTGGAAATAAGATATAGATGATTAAACTTATTTTTTTCGGAAAACTCCAGTACGTGTCTCAACAGTTTTTCTCCTATACCTTTTCCTCTATGTTCCTGAGCAACTGCCATTTTCGATATTTCATATTTTTTTCCGGATTCTTTTTTCAGTAAGGCAACGGTTCCTACGGCTTTTCCCTTGTATAAGGCAAAGAAAATATTGCCTCCTTCGTTTACTATTTTTTCAGGGTTTGAAAATAGTTCGTAATCCAAAGGTTCGAGTTTGAAATAATAGCTGATCCACTCTTTGTTTAATTCAACAAAAACATCTTTGTATAAAGGGTCGTATTCTATTATCCGTACGTCATTCATTACCATATAATATTTTCTCAGGCTTAAACCGACATGAAAGGAATCTTAGGTTTTTTATTTACTAAAACTCAATGTTTTACTGTTTCTTTCGTATTCTTCTATTTTATCTTTGTTTGCGAGCAGATAATCAATATCGTCCAGACCTTTCAATAGACATTCTTTTTTATAGACATTGATTTCGAATTTTTCGGATTTTCCAACGGCATTATTGGTTATGGTTTGTTCTTCTAAATCTATCGTTACCGTGTTTTTCGGATCATTGTAAACAGATTCAAAAAGTTCCGCCAGAAATTCCGGGCTTACCACTACGGGTAAAAGTCCATTATTTAGCGAATTATTTTTAAAAATATCCGCAAAATAACTGGAAACTACAGCCCGGAATCCGTATCCGGTCACTGCCCATGCGGCATGTTCTCTACTGGAACCACTACCAAAGTTTTTTCCGGCAATGAGAATGGTTCCTTCATAGGTCGGATCATTCAGAACAAAATCCGGCTTTGGATTTCCGCCCTTATCATATCTCCAATCTGCAAAAAGATTATCCCCGAAACCTTCTTTATCAGTAGCTTTTAAAAATCGGGCAGGTATAATTTGGTCTGTATCTACGTTTTCTATAGGAAGAGGGACACAGGTTGATGTTACGGTTTGAAATTTTTCCATTTTTTGCTTTTTTGTTTTTTGTCGGGTTAATTCAATTTTCTGGGATCGGTTATCTTTCCTGTCACGGCAGCAGCAGCGGCAACCAAAGGACTTGCCAGTATGGTTCTGGCTCCGGGTCCTTGTCTTCCTTCAAAATTTCGGTTAGTGGTGGAAACCGCATATTTCCCGGCAGGAACTTTATCGTCATTCATGGCTAAACAGGCAGAACATCCGGGCTGGCGTACTTCAAAACCGGAATCAACCAGTATCTGATACAGCCCTTCGTCTTTAAGTTGTTGTTCTACTCTGTGGCTTCCGGGCACCAGCCAGGCAGTAATGTTATCCGCTTTTTTCTTTCCTTTTACAAAATTGGCAAAGGTTCTAAAGTCTTCAATCCTTCCGTTGGTACAACTTCCTAAAAATACGTAATCTACCGGCTTTCCTTCCATTTTTTCTCCGGGATAGAATCCCATATAATCCAACGATTTTTTAAACGATATTTGTCCTGTTTCATCCAGTCCGTCAAGTGTCGGTATAGTACCGCTTATGAACACTCCCATTCCCGGGTTGGTTCCGTAAGTAACCATGGGTTCTATTTTGTCGGCATCAAATTCGTATTCTTTGTCGAATTCGGCTCCTTCATCTGTTTTCAGAGTTTTCCAATAAGCTACGGCTTTATTCCAGTTTTCACCTTTGGGTGCGAAATCTTTTCCTTTAAGATATTCAAAAGTAGTTTCATCCGGAGCGATCAGTCCTCCGCGTGCTCCCATTTCAATGCTCAGGTTACAGAGCGTCATACGCTGTTCCATTGTCAGGTTTCGGATAGCTTCTCCTGCATATTCTACGAAATATCCGGTAGCTCCTCCTGTGGTAAGTTGGGAAATCATATATAAAGCCAGATCTTTGGCGGTAACTCCTTCCTGCAATTTTCCGTTAAAAGTGATTCTCATGGTTTTGGGGCGAGATTGGAGTATACATTGGGTTGCCAGCACCATTTCCACTTCACTGGTTCCTATTCCAAAAGCAATGGCTCCAAAGGCTCCATGAGTTGAAGTATGACTGTCTCCGCACACAATAGTCATTCCCGGATGAGTATATCCGTTTTCAGGTCCTATGATATGGACCACCCCGTTTCTTTCATTTCCTAATGCATATAAAGTAAGACCAAATTCTTCTGCATTTCGGGATAAGGTATCTAACTGGTTTTTTGAAATAGGATCCTGTACGGGCTTATCCTGATTACAGGTAGGGGTATTATGGTCTGCGGTTAGAGTGGTTTGTTCCGGTCTGAATACTTTTAATCCCCTATCTCTAAGCCCGTTAAAAGCCTGAGGGCTGGTAACTTCGTGACAGAAATGTCTGTCTATATACAGTTGGGTAGGACCCTCCTGTATGGAGGTTATTGTATGAGCATCCCAGATTTTATCAAATAATGTCTTCATATATTTTTTGATTTTTCTTTTTTTATTATTTATGGTAATTCTTTTAAAAAAATATTTTTTGATCTTATACCGGAATTTTATTGATGGCATTAATAAATGCTTCTACGGAAGCGGTTACGATATCCGTGTTGGCAGAGAATCCGTAATAATTCACTCCGTTGTATTCTACCTGCATATGCACTTTACCTAAATCATCACTTCCTTTGTTGATAGCTTGAATCAGGAATTCCTGAATAATCACCTGTCTTTTTAATATTTCTTTGACGGCATTTATAGCGGCATCTACAGGTCCATTACCAAAAGAGGTAGCCGTAAATTTCTCACTTGAGATATCCAAGGTAATTACAGCAACACAACGTACTCCTTTTCCCGAAGTTACCTGAAGGTAATCCAGCTTTATACGATTGGTTCCGTTAGCTTCCTTGCCTGCCAAAATTAATAAGTCTTCATCGTTGATGTCTTTTTTCCTGTCTGCCAGATTCAGGAATTTTTCATAAATTTCACTTAATTCATCGGCATCCACTTTAATATCCAAAAGGTTTAGTCTGCTTTTCAGAGCATGGCGTCCGCTTCGTGCCGTAAGTACTATGGAATTGTCATTAATACCGACTTCTTTGGGGTCTATAATTTCATAGGTAGATATATTTTTTAATACCCCGTCCTGATGAATCCCGGAAGAATGGGCGAAGGCATTACGTCCGACAATGGCTTTATTGGGCTGCACAGGCATGTTCATCAGACTGGAGACCATTTTGCTCAACGGATAGATCTTTTGAGTGTTAATATTGGTTTCTATGTTTAATTCCTTATGACTTTTAATAGTCATCACTACTTCTTCCAGAGAGGTGTTCCCTGCCCGTTCTCCGATTCCGTTAATGGTAACTTCCACCTGACGGGCTCCGTTTATCACTCCCATAATGGAATTGGCGGTTGCCATTCCTAAATCCTGATGACAATGAGTGGAGAGTATGGCATTTTTCATATCTACGTGATCTAACAGATATTTGATCTTTAATCCATACTCTGTTGGCAGGCAATATCCGGTAGTATCCGGAATATTGATTACGGTTGCTCCGGCATTTACTACAGCCTGAACTACTTTTGCCAGATATTCATTATCCGTTCTCCCTGCATCTTCTGCATAAAATTCCACATCCTCTACGAATTTCTTCGCATAAGCGGTTGCGGCTGCCGCCCGCTTAATGATCTCTTCCTGAGTGGAGTTGAATTTATATCTGATATGGTAATCGGAAGTTCCGATCCCTGTATGAATTCTTTTTTTCTTGGCATGTTTGAGGGCTTCGGCTGCCACTTCTATATCTTTTTCAACAGCTCGGGTCAGGGCACAGATGGTAGGCCAGGTGACAGCTTTGGATATTTCTACAACAGAATTAAAATCTCCGGGACTGGAAACGGGAAATCCGGCTTCTATCACGTCCACCCCCAATTCTTCCAAAGCCTTGGCTATTTCTATTTTCTCAATTGTGTTCAATTGACATCCCGGTACCTGCTCTCCATCTCTTAATGTAGTGTCAAAAATAAATAATTTCTCCATCTTTATATTTTTTTGTTTTTCGGTTTAAAAATTAGAAAGCCTTTCTCGCTGGAGTGAGAAAGGCTTTTATATTTTGTATAATTTACAACACAAGCATTACTCACTCTGAGATTGCCCCAGAATCAGAATAATGTTAATTATGTTAGTAAACAATGTCATTTTTTTTGTTACTTATTTTTTCAGTTGCTAAATTATAATAATTTTTCTAAATTACAAACAAAAAAGTGTAAAAAAATTTTTATGATGTTTTTTTTCCGACCTTGTTATCAGGGCATTTAAATTAAATACCTCAAATTTTGTGGCATTATGTAACCATCAGATGATTTAAAAATAAGAAAGTCTGTTTTTTAAACCGACAAAATCGGGTATATATACTTTTATCTTTTTGTCGGATATACTAATTTTTGGGCAATAGATAATGCTTACCAGTTCAAAAAATGAACAGCAATAGGAACATTCGGACATGAAATCCAGGAGACAAAAACTGAAAAGTAAAAGAATGCGCCGGCTGGTTAACCCAGCATATTTTTAATTTACATGTAAGAAAATTAAACGGTCACATGCCCCAAACGGGTTAGTTTTTGGTGGTTAAGTATTTTTATCCTCCTTCCCTCAACTTCTATCAATCCGTCCGTTTTGAATTCGGAAATTAATCGGATAGCGCTTTCCGTTGCCGTACCTATCAGATTCGCCATCTCTTCTCTTGTCAGGGTTATTTTAATGAAATTTTCATTATCAACGCCTAGTTTGTTTTCCAGAAAAAGTAGAATTTCAGCCAGTCTTTCACGAACTGTTTTCTGGGCCAGCAAAGTAATTGTTTTACCTGCTTCTCCCAAATCCTGAGAAATCTTTTTGAGCACATCAAAAGAAACTTTTGAACTAACTTCCAGTAACCGGTGGAATATAACTTCGGGGATATACACTGCCAAAACATCCTCCAATACGGTGCATGAGGCACTAAAAGTTTCTCCACCCAGTAAGGAACGGTATCCTACGATATCTCCGTTTTTGACAAATCGCAATATTTGTTCTTTACCGTTAAATCCACTTCTGTAAAGTTTTCCCGTGCCATGAATTATTCCATAGATACCGGTCGGCTTGTATCCTTCATGTATAATTTCCTGACCTTTCTCATAATGGATCTCTTTTATTTCCTTGTCAAGAATCTCTAATTCTTCTTTAGTAAACTGACTTAGAATCTCTTTATTCTTCAACTCTGAAACAATTAAATCGACAGAATGCTTTGTTATGACACTACTCATATGTTAAAAAATTACATGCAAAAATAATACTTTATTTTTAAATTAAAACAACATAACTTTGTATACTTATAGTAATCATATAAAAAATTATGAGTAAACACTGCTTTCATTGTGGACAAGACATCGACGATACGCGAATTGAATTTGATGAAAAAGTTTTTTGCTGTACGGGTTGTAAGACTGTTTATGAAATTTTAAATCAGAATAAATTAGAGAACTATTATGAATTAAATTCAAAAGCCGGAATTAAACCGGAAAAAGGACAAACTCACTTTGAGTTTCTGGACACTCCTCAGATTTTTGATAAAATTATCGATTATTCGGAAGAGGGAATTACTCTCGTGACATTTAAAATTCCGGTTATTCATTGCAGCGCTTGTGTCTGGCTGCTTGAAAGTTTAAAAGACATTAATAAAAATATTGTTTATTCTACGGTTAATTTCACCACAAAAACGGTACAGATCGCCTATAGAAGCAACCTGTACAAACTCAGTGAACTGGCAGAATTCCTGACCGATCTGGGATATAAACCGGTTATAAACTTTGAAACCGCCGACAAAAAGCCGGAAAAAGTAGACCATACATTAATCATAAAAATAGGAATTGCCGGTTTTGCTTTTGGCAACATAATGTTATTGGCATTCCCCGAATTCCTTGGAGATGAAGGAGACATCTGGTTAGCACAATACAATTATCTTTTTAGAACTCTTATGTTTCTTCTTTCTCTTCCGGTTGTTTTGTATTGCGCTTCCGACTATTATAAATCTGCATGGGGAGCATTAAAACATGGTGTTTTGAATATTGATCTTCCTATCGTGATCGGAATTTTCGCTTTGTTTTTCAGAAGTTGCTATGAAGCTTATGCGGGAATCAGCAACGGGTATTTTGATTCTCTTTGCGGATTATTGTTCTTTATGTTGCTGGGGAAATATTTCCAGCAAAGAACCTACAAATCTCTCGCCTTTGACAGGGATTACAAATCGTTTTATCCTATTGCGGTAACCAAAGTTGATTTCAACAATAAGCAGGAAAATATCCTTATTTCAAATTTAAAAGTTCGCGATCGGATTCTAATCCGAAACAATGAAATTATCCCTGCCGATGCCATCCTTATCAGGGGAGAAGCCTTTATTGATAATAGTTTCATCACAGGAGAATCCCGGCTTATAGAAAAGAAGAACGGAGAAAAAATTTTCGCGGGAGGAAAGCAGGTAGGAGCCGCCCTAGAATTAGAAGTCATTAAAGAAGTCAATCAAAGCTACTTGACCCGTTTATGGAATAATGAAGCCTTCAAAAAAGATCATTCCCGATTAGACACCATAACCAATAACATAAGCAAATATTTCGTGGTTGTCATACTGGCTGTAACGATCTCGAGCGGCTTATACTGGTATTTTATAGAGAAGAACACCTCCCAGATGTATCAGGTTATCACAGCCATACTCATTGTTGCCTGTCCGTGTGCCTTAGCCCTGTCGGCGCCTTTTACCATTGGAAATATGATGAGAGTATTCGGAAGAAAGAAATTCTACGTCAAAGATGCCATAACCGTAGAAAAATTAGCTAAAATCAATCATATTGTTTTTGACAAAACAGGAACATTAACCCTAAATAAAGCAACTCAGATAACGTATGAAGGAGAGGAATTAACTGCAAAGGAATTACGAAATTTAAAAGCAGTACTGCAAAACTCAAGCCACCCTCTGAGCCGTTCCCTTTATGAATTTCTTGATGTCCCCAATGAATATATACCGGTAGAGAACTACGAGGAAATTGTAGGGAAAGGAATCAAAGGAAAGATCGGAAATACGGTTTTTACCATAGGCTCATCCAACTTTGTAAACCATGAAAAAGATATAAAGCAGGAAACCTCTGTCTACATCAGCATTAACGGGGTCAATAAAGGGCATTATATATTCCGGAATCAATATAGAGAAAACATAAAAGAAACGATAAATTCCCTCAAAAAATATAAAATTTCCTTACTTAGCGGAGATAATGATTCCGAAAAAAATACGCTGGAAAAAATATTCCCTCCCGAAACGATCATGGCATTCAATCAATCCCCTCAGGACAAGCTGGAATACGTCAAAAACATACAAAGCAAAGGAGACAGGGTAATGATGCTGGGAGACGGATTAAACGACGCCGGGGCTCTTAAACAATCGGATGTAGGCATGGCTATTTCCGACGATGTCAACAGCTTTACCCCCTCCTCCGACGCAATATTGGACGGAAGTAATTTTTCTTACCTTCCGGAATATTTAAAACTGTCTAAAAAAGCACTGATTATTGTTTCCATCTGCTTTTTCATTAGTTTTTGCTACAATATCGTGGGGCTGGGTTTTGCCACATCAGGCAGATTATCCCCGTTAGTAGCCGCTATTCTAATGCCCATAAGTTCTATTTCCGTAGTTTCTTTTACTACACTGGTAACCCAATTCATCGGATACAAAACATTTAAATATAAACAGAGCAAATAGTTATCTTGAAGATTATTATTTAGAAAGGCTCTAAATTTAGTATTTTAGGGTGTAATATGATATAAATCATTAACGTTCATGACAAATAAAATGTATTTTTGTCCAAGAGGTATGGAAATCTTATATTTAATGATATTGTGCAGTGTTTCTCTTGCTATCGTGTTTTTGGCACTTTTCATCTATGGGATGAAAAAAGGTCAGTTTGATGACGATGAATCACCTGCAGTAAGAATATTATTTGATTCAAACGAAGACTATTTAAGAGAAGAATCAAAAAAAGGAGAAGATAATAATAAAAAAGTAACTACATAATAAAGATGGAAACACAGAAATTTTCGTATGACAACAAAATTACAAAAGCCTTTGCTTATGCGACAATGTTATGGAGCGTTGTCGGGTTCTTAGTAGGGCTTGTTGTTGCTTCATTGTTGTTTATTCCCGCATTGCCAGAACTGTTTTTTGGTAGCGAGGGAGCAGAACTAGCAAAATCTCAAGGATTTTTAGGTTACGGAAGGTTAAGAATGCTACACACAAGTGCAGTTATCTATGCTTTCGTCGGTAACGGAATCTTTACAGGTTTTTATTACTCAATTCAAAGGCTGTTAAAAACCAGAACGGTTGATATCCTGGCATGGATTCACTTCTGGGCATGGCAATTGATCATTGTTTTGGTAGCAGTAACTTTTTTGCTGGGAATCAGTACCTCAAAAGAGTACTCAGAACATGAATGGCCGATAGACCTTATAGTTGCAGTCGTTTGGGTATTGTTTGGACTGATCATGTTCATTGCAATAGCCCAGAGAAGAGTAAGCCATATGTACGTGGCAGTTTGGTTTTACATTGCTACCTGGGTGGGAATCACCTTACTATGGGTATTTAACAACCTGGCAATTCCTTTAGATGCAGATATTTTACATCCTAAAAGCTATTCTGTCTATGCAGGAGTGCAGGACGCAATGGTTCAATGGTGGTTCGGACATAATGCGGTAGCATTTTTCCTTACAACACCTGTCTTAGGTTTAATGTACTATTACCTGCCTAAAGCAGCGAACAGACCTGTGTTTTCATATAAATTATCCATTATTCACTTCTGGTCGTTGATATTCATTTACATGTGGGCAGGCCCTCACCACTTGATTTATACATCTTTACCCGGATGGGCTCAGATGTTGGGTACAACTTTCTCCATCATGCTTATCGCTCCGTCTTGGGGAGGTATGTTGAATGGATTGTTAACTTTAAGAGGTGCCTGGGACAAAGTAAGAGAAGATCCTATCCTGAAAATGTTCGTGGTAGCGGTTACCTGTTATGGTATGTCAACCTTTGAAGGTCCGCTTTTAGCAACCAAAACATTAAACAAAATAGGTCACTTTACCGACTGGGTAATCGGACACGTTCATATCGGAGCTTTAGGATGGAACGGATTCCTTATTTTCGGTATGCTGTATTTCATTATTCCAAGAATATTTAAAACAAAATTATATTCCATAAAATTAGCTAACTGGCATTTCTGGTTAGGAACTCTGGGAATCATCCTGTATGCAATTCCTATGTACATGAGTGGATTCACTCAAGGTTTGACTTGGAAACAATTTAACCCTGACGGAACACTTGCAACTAAAAACTTCTTAGAAACAGTAACCTCCCTAAGATTCTTCTTCATATTCCGATTTATCGGTGGAGTATTATACCTTTCAGGAGCGGTGTTGTTAATCATAAACATTATTGCTACAGTAAGAAAAGGATCCTTCGTTGCGAACGAAGAAGCTGAAGCTCCTGCATTAAATTTGCTGCCGAAAAAAGGAGAAAACGAAAAAACTCACTCTTGGCTGGAAAGAATGCCTTTATTCTTTTCAATTATCGCATTCGTTGCTTTAGCCGCAGGAGGAGCTGTGGAAGTAATTCCTACGGTATTTGTGGAATCCAATATTCCTAAAATCAGCAGCGTGAAACCTTACACCCCTCTGGAACTGGAAGGTAGAGATTTATACATACGAGAAGGATGTAACGCCTGCCACTCCCAGATGATACGTCCGTTCAGAGATGAAGTAGTTCGGTACGGAGAATATTCAAAAGCCGGAGAATACATTTATGACAGACCTTTCTTATGGGGATCTAAAAGAACCGGTCCGGACTTACAGAGAGAGGGAGGAAAAAATCCTGATTCCTGGCACTTCACCCATATGCTGGATCCACGGGAAACATCTCCCGGTTCCATTATGCCGCGTTACCCTTGGTTAATCTACAACAAATTAGATGTAGCTAAAACCAAAAGCAAGCTGGAACTCATGAAGAATTGGTTTAACGTTCCTTACGAACAAAAAGACATAGATAATTATGAGGCAAATATAGCTGCTCAGGCTAAGAAAATTGTAACCAGCATATTCAATGACAGACCTGACTACAAAGCAGGATTTGAAGCCTCTGCAAAAGCTGAAGGAGATGCATTTGTTCCATTGGAACAAAGAGAGATTGTGGCATTAATTGCTTACCTGCAAAGACTAGGTACTGATATCAAAAAGACAGAAGTACAAACAGCAAGTAATTAATAAAGATGCTTAAATTTTATAATAAAATAATTGCAGGAGTGGATAATGCCGTTATCTATCAAAGCCTTGCCCTCCTGCTTTTTGCCCTGTTTTTCATAGGTGTAACTCTACTTGTTATGAAAAAACCTAAGGATTATTATAAAGATGCCAGCAGTTTACCCTTGGAAAAGGAAAAAAAGGATTAAATAATAAAAATACTAATTAAGATATGAAACCTAGAACGCCCTTTGTTGTAAATGCCATAATTGCGGTAGGATTGATTACCGGT
The DNA here is from genome assembly GCA_031276535.1 of Flavobacteriaceae bacterium. GTDB lineage: Bacteria > Bacteroidota > Bacteroidia > Flavobacteriales > Weeksellaceae > Apibacter. Next base: position 20,692 of record JAISMV010000042.1, on the reverse strand, counting down.
GCATTTTACATGTTCTTGCAGAACTTCGATTTTATCACAAGCCCCATATTTTTAGCAACTATTGCCATTTCATTGGTATTATTGCTGATAAATAACTCATTAGGTGCTTTGATAGACGCAGAAAAATTCAGACAACTTTCGGAAGAACAGAAAAAAGAATATATTGAACTGGTAAAGACCCCATATTTAACAAGACTTTGGGGAGATGCGTTTAAGCAAAGTAAAGAAGAAACAACCGGTGAAGTCGCAATATTAGACCATGGATTTGACGGTATCAAAGAACTGGACAATCTATTACCTAAATGGTATGTGGGTTTATTTGCCATAACCATTGTTTATGCCGTTGTTTACTTTGTAGCATACTCAGCTACTGATTTCGCACATCAGATCGAAGAATATGATGAAGAATATAAGACTCAGTTAGCAGCCATAGCAGAATATGATAAGATCGCCCCTCAGGCAACCATAGAAACAGCGGAATACAATCCGGACTGGGTGGCTGAAGGAGAAGTAATCTATAACCAGACTTGTAAAACCTGTCACGGAGAAGGTGCTCAGGGACTTTCCGGACCTAACCAGACAGACGATTACTGGATCAATATTCAGGATGAATATAAAAGTGAAGCAGGTGAATTTAAAAATATCTTCTACACAGTTTGGAATGGAAGTAAGAACGATGCAACCATGAGACCTTTTGGTGCCGGTGGTGAACTTAGAGGAAATGACATTGTAAAAGTATCCAGCTATTTATACAAATTAAATCAAGATACTAAGAAAAATGCCGATGGTTCCGCTCCGGGAAAAGCCCCTCAGGGAAATTTAGCCCCATGGTCGAAATCAGCTGCAGCTCCTGCAGCCTCCGCAGCTCCTGCTGAAGCAGCAGTAACTGCGCCAGAGCAGGGAGTTGATTCTACAGCCGCTGCCACTACAGAATAGAGATAAAATTTATAGAAAATAAAAAGTCTGTTTATTCCTTGCGAAATAGGCAGACTTTTTTTGTATTTTAAACATATGTTCATTATATTTGCAAATAATCCGACAATGTAAAATTAAAAAACAAACAAAATGTCTCAGGAAACAGAAGATAAGAATATTGCTGAAAATGAACAACAGGGAACCTTTAGAGAGCATCTTGCCACAGCAGAAGGATCCGGAAAAAGAAAATGGATTTTTGCCAAGAAACCCCGAGGTAAATTTGCAAAATATAAAGATATTGTAAGCGCTATTCTATTAATTTTACTTTTCATACTTCCTTTCATTTCAACACCCAATGGAAACCCAATATTTCAGTTCGATATACTGAACCGACAGTTTTATCTTTTTGGAGCTTATTTCTCCCCGTCAGACTTTTATCTTTTTGCCATAGGGCTGGTAACTACCATTGTTTTTATCATTGTATTTACTGTGGTTTATGGAAGAATTTTCTGCGGTTGGATTTGCCCTCAGACCATTTTTATGGAACATGTGTTCAGGAAGATTGAATATCTTATCGAAGGAGACCGGAATAAACAAATACGATTGGATAATCAGGGATGGGATAGTGAGAAAGTACGAAAAAGATTGTTGAAATGGACAATTTTCCTCTTTATCTCTTTTCTTATTTCCAACGTGTTATTCACTTATGTTCTGGGAAAAGAAGAGATGAAAAAACAAATACTTGCAGGACCTTCGGAAAGCCCATCGCTTTTCATCGGATTCTTGGTCTTTGTTTTCCTGTTCTATTTTGTATTTGCTTGGCTAAGAGAACAAGTATGTACTTTTATCTGCCCTTACGGAAGACTTCAGGGGGTATTGATCGATAAAGACACCATAAATATTACGTACGACTTTATAAGGGGAGAAGGAACGGCAGGAAGAGCCAAATGGAGAAAGAATGAAAACAGAAAAGCTTTAGGTAAAGGAGACTGCATTGATTGCGACCAGTGTGTGGTGGTTTGTCCTACCGGAATTGATATAAGAAACGGAAGCCAGCTGGAATGCATAAATTGTACTGCCTGCATAGATGCCTGCGATGAAGTCATGATTAAAACGGGACTTCCTACAGGGCTTATCAGATACGCCTCTGAGAATATGATTGAAAACAGGACCGGATTTAAATTTACTCCAAGAGTAATTGCCTATACTTTGGTGCTGACTGTTTTAGTATCTGTATGTACCTCCCTACTCTTTGTGAGATCTAATGTCGAAACCAAGTTTTTGAAAGAGGTAGGAACACAGTTTACTTTGGAAGATGATGTGGTGGTCGATGGGTATCAGTTTATTTTTATTAACAAAACAACGGAAACTAAGAATCTGAACGTTAAAGTGCTTCATCCGAAAAGTGGAGAAATATTTTTAATGGGATATGGTACCAAATTTACCATCAAATCTAAAGAAACTCTCAAAGGTAATGCCACTGTAAAAATACCTCAATCTGACCTGAAAAAGACAAAAGAGGAAATTATTATCGGGGTATTTGATGATAAAGGACAGAAAGTAGATGAGTATAAAACTAATTTTATCGGACCTTCAAAAGTAAAATTTTAATTATGAAATTTAAATTCACATGGGGACATGGAGTCGTTTTGGCTTTGGTATGTTTCATTATATTCATATGTACATTAGTATTTAGCATAGAATTTTCTCAAAATTCCTTTGACTTGGTTTCAGAGGACTATTATGAGAAAGAAATAAACTACCAAAAGGAAATAGACGCTGTCCACAACGCTGCTCTCTTAAAAGAGAAACCCACCGTAAATGTCGATTCGGAAGGAATAAAAATAAATTTCCCGAAAGAGTTTAATTCCACCAATACCACAGGAAGATTCCAGCTATTCAGAGCCAATTCCAAGGCTTTGGACATAAACAAAAAAGAATTGGATTTTTCAACATCCAACTCGATCATAATTCCACCCAAAGTATTAGTAAAAGGAGTTTATACCTTAAAACTATACTGGAAAAAAGACACGGTTGATTATCAATTGGAAACACCGGTAAAATGGAAGTAGGCGGATTATATATATATACAGCCCTCAGTCTGGGTTTGCTAAGCGGCTTTCACTGCATCGGAATGTGCGGACCTATTGCATTTTCCTTAGGGCTGGATGCAGGCAATAAATTTAAATTTTATACCCAGAATATCTTATATCAGTTAGGACGGATTTCCACGTACACATTATTAGGAGGAATCCTGGGTATCGTGGGAAAAAGTTTTGATATAGCAGGATACCAGAAATACATCTCCGTTTTTGCAGGAATTCTTTTAATCTTAATGGTTTTGTTGCCGGGAAAAACAACGGAAATAGGAGAAAATTTTAAACCTGTCAATAAATTTATGATTAAAATTAAAATCTTTCTGGGCAGGTTTATTCAAAGAAAAAATAATATTTCCAGATACCTTACAGGTGTTTTAAACGGTTTTCTGCCCTGCGGTGCCGTCTACGTAGCCCTGACCTCTTCCATTGCGGCAGGAGGAATACCTCAGGGAATGACGTTCATGGCTGTATTCGGATTGGGAACACTTCCCTTTATGTTTATGACTGTATTAGCCGGAAAATTTATCGGAGTGAAAGTCAGAACAAAAATTCTAAAAGCTTTCCCTTATTTCATCGTGGTATTAGGAATTCTGTTTATTATGAGAGGAATGGGGCTGGGAATACACATGATTTCCCCCTCCGATAAAGCATTAAAACTGGAACAAAAGACAACTGTTGAAAATTGTTGCAAATAACTCGTATTTTAAAAAACAATCTTTCGTTTTTTTACACAAACAAAAAAAATGGTAACTTCGCATCATTATGGGGATGATTTCGAATATTGGTTCTTATTCACTCTTGATGATCAGAGTGTTTAAAAAACCTCAAAAGAGAAATATATTTAGAAAAAGTTTACTAAGAGAAATAAATGATTTAGGAGTTAATTCCGTTGGATTAGTGGCTTTCACTTCTTTTTTCGTGGGGGCGGTAGTGGCTATACAAATGTATAACAACTTTAAAACCTCTGCATTTCCTATTCCGGACTATTATGTGGGATATGCCACTAAAGTGGTGTTAATACTGGAATTCTGCCCTACTATTATCAGCGTGGTACTGGCAGGGAAAGTGGGATCTTTCATAGCATCAAGTATCGGGACCATGCGGGTTACCGAACAAATTGACGCATTAGAGATCATGGGAGTGAATACCCCTTCTTACCTGATTCTGCCCAAAGTAGTGGCCGCCCTGTTTTTTAATGTCATCCTGATCATGATTAGTCTCTTGATGGGAATTCTGGGAGGATACGCCGCCGGCAGCTTCACAGGAAGCTGGGCTACCGTGGACTATGTACAGGGATTGCAAATGGCTTCTCCCGACTTTTTTGTCTACTATTGCTTTATAAAGACGGTCGTTTTTGCTTTTATTATTGCAACGGTTCCTTCTTTTTACGGATATACGGTGAAAGGAGGGTCTTTGGAAGTAGGACATAACAGTACGTTGGCAGTAGTATGGACTACCGTACTCATTATTATCACCAACCTAATGCTAACCCAATTATTATTAGACTAATGATTACAGCAGTAAACGTAGCTAAGTCATTTAACGGAGTAGAAGTTCTCAAAGGAATTTCCGCTTCTTTTGAAAAAGGAAAGACCAATCTGATAATAGGACAGAGCGGATCCGGGAAAACGGTTTTTTTAAAATGTCTATTAGGACTTTTTGACCCTACTTCCGGAGAAATTATGTACGAAAAAACCGATACTTCTAAATTATCTACCTACGAAAGACAAAAATTGAGAAGTGAAATCGGAACTGTTTTTCAGGGAAGCGCTCTTTTTGATTCCATGACAGTGGAACAAAACGTAAAATTCCCGCTGGAAATGTTTGCCGACCTGCCCGAAAAAGAAATGAGAAATCGGGTAAACGAGGTGTTGGAACGGGTAAACCTTACGGATGCGAGAAAAAAATATCCTTCGGAAATTTCAGGAGGTATGCAAAAAAGAGTAGCTATTGCCCGGGCGATAGTAAACAACCCTAAATATCTTTTTTGTGATGAACCCAATTCCGGTTTAGACCCCCAAACATCTCAACTGATAGATAAACTTATTCATGAAATTACAAAGGAGTACAATACTACCACCATCATCAATACACACGATATGAACTCCGTACTGGAAATAGGAGAAAAGATAGTTTATCTCAAAAACGGATTAAAAGAATGGGAAGGCGACAAGAACTCTATAGTAACCTCTGACAATCCGGCTTTGCTTAATTTTGTCTTTTCTTCGCAGGTATTTAAAAAAGCACGGGAAGCCATGCTTTTTCACCTGAATAAAGAACAGAAATAAGCATTCGCCGATCCAATAAAGTCCGGTACTGTTCTATTTTTTGATCCTGTCCAGATAATCTTTGATTTTCTGATCGTTATCCCTTGGGCATATCAATAAAGCATCCTTAGTATCAACAATAATATAGTCTTTCAACCCATCGATAATGAACACCTTATCCTCTTGATGTGTTTTTATAATGGTGTTTATGGTATCGTAGGTATAAATATTTTCTCCATGAACCGCATTTCCTTCTTTATTTTTAGTGAAATTTTCATACAAGGCACTCCAGGTACCCAAATCACTCCAACCAAAAGAAGAAGGAATTACCCAAACATTTTCCGATTTTTCTAAAATTCCATAATCAATGGAAATTTTTTCTATTTGTGAATAGATTTTCTCTATTTCCGATTTTTCTTTATCCGTATTATAATCATCTTTAACAGATTCAAACTTTTCGTACATATCCGGAATATATTTATGAAAAGAAGCCAGAATATTTTTACCTGACCAGATAAAAATACCGGAGTTCCATAAGAAATTCTCTTGCTGAACAAATTTCTTAGCCGTTTCCAAATCCGGTTTTTCCTTAAATGATTGTACTTTATGTAAAGCGCCTTTACATTCCCTGTCACATTCAATATAACCATACCCCGTATCAGGTCGTGTAGGAGTAATGCCCAGCGTTATCAGGATATTTTCCTTACTCGCCTGTTCCAATGCCAATAAAACATTTTCAGCAAAGGAATCTTCATTTATAATCAAATGATCGGACGGAGCTACGACAATACATGAATCGGGATTTAACCGATGAATTTTTTCTGCCATATAAATGTTACAAGCGGCTGTATTCATCATCTTAGGCTCACCTATTACCTGACTTCTGGAAATTTGCGGCAGCTGGCTCAAAGTCAGTTCCACATATTCTTCATTGGTAATAATATAAATATTTTCTTCTAAAGCAACTTTGGTCAACCTTTCGAAAGTTTGCTGAATCAGGGTTTTTCCCGTTCCTAAAATATCATGGAATTGTTTGGGGAATTTTGAAGTACTTATGGGCCAAAAACGACTTCCTATTCCACCGGCCATAATCACACAATAATAATTTTTATTCTTTATCATTACAATAATTTACTTCTGTTATAGGTGTATTTTCCCTTATAAGGTATTTTTTACCTGTTTTTTGTTCAATGCAAATATAACGAGTTTTTACCCGTTCCAGTTTATAAAAAATTTTGTTATTAACCTTAAACAATTTTTTATACTCCCAGTCTTTCAATAACAATATATCCGGATTTTGCCTACGGACAAAATATTCCGACAGATCCTTATCGGCATAAAAACCTGCTTTCGGATTACGGGCATAGTTTTTCAATAAAATTTTCAGTTCCTCTTCATATACATCTAAACTTGTCAGGATCATCTCTGAGAAAACTTTCTTCCATTCTCGTCCATGAGGTGAAATCTGGGGAGAATAAATATCAAATGCGATCAAATGAGCGATCTCGTGAGTTAAAGTTAAAAAACATAAAGACTGCGGCATTCCCGCATTTATGGTTATCTTATGGGGAGCACCTTTGACCGGAAGCCGGTAATCTCCCAATTTGGTACCTCTGGGATTCTTTATAATCAGATGAAACCAATAGGGCTGTAACCATTTCTCCACATAGCCGATGGCTTTTTCCGAAATATAAGGATCCAATTTGGAATAATCTGTTTTATGCTGCAATCCCATTATTCAATAACTTCAATAATAAAAAACACTAGGTTTAACAATATGCAAAAGTAATTCCTTTATTCGAAAACGGATGTAAAAATTTTATCAAATAAAAATCTTTTTAAATTTTATAACTTTAAAAATATCTATCTTTGTAAATTAGATTAATAACGTAAGAAATGGAAACATGTGGTTCATGTAGTTCGAATGAGTTGCCAAAAGGATGTAAAAATCACAAAGCCTGCGGAACAGGAAACTGCAACAGTAAACTTTCTGTATTCAACTGGCTGTCTGATATTCATCCCCCTGTATCAAACAATCACATCCAATATATAGAAGTTCGTTTCAAAGACGATAGAAAAGATTTTTATATAAATGATTCCTCCCTTCCTATTGCCATAGGAGATATTGTTGCCGTTGAAGCAAACTCGGGACATGATATCGGAATTGTTTCTTTAACAGGAGAATTGGTTAAAATTCAAATGAGAAAGAAAAAAGCCAAGATGGAAGAAATACATAAAGTCTACAGGAAAGCTTCTCCCAAAGACATTGATATATGGCAAAACTTTAGAAATAAAGAAAACAATGTCATGCTTGAAGCCAGAAGAATTGCACGAGGTCTGGGATTACAGATGAAGATCTGCAATGTGGAATATCAGGGAGACGGCACAAAAGTAACTTTATACTATACATCCGAAGGAAGGGTGGACTTCAGGCAGTTAATCAAAGATTATGCTATGGCTTTTCGTTCCAAGATTGACATGCGCCAAATTGGATACAGACAGGAGAGCGCAAAAGTCGGAGGAATAGGTTCCTGCGGAAGAGAATTATGCTGTTCGACCTGGTTAACGGATTTCCGGTCGGTTAATACGGTTGCGGCCAGATACCAGCAACTATCCATAAACCCCCAAAAACTGGCGGGTCAGTGCGGAAAATTAAAATGTTGCCTGAATTTTGAGCTGGATACTTATGTAGATGCTCTGGTGGACTTCCCTCCAAGTCAGACCGTTTTAGAAACAGAAAGAGGAAAAGCGTACTGCATAAAGGTGGATGTTTTTAGAAATCAAATGTGGTTTACCTATACGGATAATTCCATATCCTGGTATCCGATAGACATTTACGATGTAAGAAAATTAATTGAATTAAACAACAAAGGTGTCTTAATAAAACCTTTGGATGAATTACAAGAAAAAGAAATTCTGAAAATTGATTTAATAGAAGAAAATAATTTAAATCGATTTGAAAAAAGACCGAAATCCAACAACAAAAAAAAATCGAAAAACAACTCTCGGCAAAATAAAGAACCTAAAAATTCTACGGAACGACAAGGAACTAATCAAAAGAAAAAATCACCCAAAAGATCAAACTAAAACATCTGTTCAGTTTTAAATGAAAAAGATTCTTATTATATCCCTATTAGGATTATTTTTTATACAATGCCATAACCGCTACGAGTATTCAAGTATGAATGACATAAATAATCTTTGGAGTAAAAACGACACTTTGGTTTTTAATTTTGACATCAAAAATGCAAAAAGTAAAAAAAATATAAATTTCGTTGTACGAAATAACGACAACTATCCGTTTAACAATCTCTACCTGTTTATAAAATTAGAACAAGGAAAAAAACTAATCAGTATTGACACATTAAATTACAGATTAGCGGATAAGACAGGAAAATGGTTAGGTTCGGGAATGGGGTCTGTCAAGGAAATATATTTCCAGTACAAGAAAGATTTCACTTTTCCAAAAGACACGTCTTACAGACTTTCTGTAATACAGGGAATGAGAAAGGATACCTTGGCAGGGATTGAAGATTTCGGAGTTAATATTGAATAAATTAGCATACATATAGAATTTATGACGCCAACAAACAAAAATAAAACTGCTTCCGGCTCCAAAGCCAAACAAATAACATCTAAAAAAAGTTTCATAAAGAAAGCTCTTTTGTGGTTTTGGGGAGTGTTTCTTGCCGGAGTATTTGCTATCATCTTACTGTTTTCATTAACCGCCTACGGCTTTTTGGGAGAAATGCCGGATGTTCGGGATCTGGAAAACCCGGATATTTTTGTTGCCTCAGAAATTATATCATCGGACGGTGTAGTGTTGCAAAAATTTGAAAAAGAAAAACGAATCCCACTGGAATTTCAGGACTTACCCCAATCTCTGGTATATGCATTGATGGCTAAAGAAGACGAACGTTTTCCGTATCATTCGGGAGTCGATAAAAAAGCATTATTCCGAGCGGTAGTTTATGGAGGCGCACGAGGAGGAGGAAGTACCATCACCCAACAATTAGCCAAGCTGCTGTTCACACAAAAAGAAGATGAAGACGGAAACTATTCGTTCAAAGGAGTTTCCAAAAACAAGTTCGAAAGAGCTTTTCAAAAAATCAAGGAAATTATTATTGCCGTACAATTAGAGAGACTTTATACCAAAGATGAAATCATCGCCCTATATCTGAATAAATTCGATTTTTTATTTAATGCCAACGGAATTGCCACCGCTTCAAGAGTATACTTTAATAAAAATGTGAAAGATCTGGATTTATCCCAAAGCGCAATTCTGGTAGCCATGCTGGAAAATCCGGTAATTAACAACCCGAAGATCAATCCGGAAAACGCAAAGAAAAGAAGAAATGTAGTTCTCGGATTGATGAAAGAACAAGGATATATCACAGAAGAAGAATTTAATTCCATTAAAGAATCACCTATAAAACTGGATTACAAACCTGTCAAAGAAATAGGTGAAGGATATTCCGCCTATTTCAAACATGCTTTGAGAAAAGAAGTTAATGCCGTTTTAAGCGATTATGAAAAACAAACCGGAAAAAAATACAACCTGTACAAAGACGGGTTAAAAATATACGTGACTCTGGAGTCTCACATGCAAAAATATGCAGAAGAAGCCATAGAAAAACACACAAAGTACCTCCAAAATATATTTTTCAGAGAACACAAGAGCAATAAATACGCCCCTTTTTACAGGGCAAAAGATGATCCCAAAATTGATGTTTTATACAATAGATTAATGAAGGATGCTATGAAAAGGACTGGAAGGTATAAAAATCTTCAGGCCAAAGGATTATCGGATGAGGAAATTTTAGCGGAATTCCAAAAGCCCAAAGAGTTACAAATATTCACATGGAAAGGAGACCGCGATACTTTAATGTCTCCCTGGGATTCTATAAGATACCACAAACATATTGTACAAGCGGGTCTCATGGCCATGGATCCCACCACCGGAAATATCAAAGCATGGGTAGGAGGTATTAACTGGAAACATTTCCAATACGACCACGTAAAACAATCCCGAAGACAGGTAGGCTCCACGTTTAAACCGTTCGTTTATGCCACTGCTATAAAAAATCTTAATTACACACCCTGCACCGAAGTTTCCAATGCCACCTATACCAAAGGTCCGTGGACTGTTGCCGGTAACGGAAGGATTCTTACCCTCAGATCTGCACTGGCACAATCTCAAAATCCCGTTTCAGCAAGGCTTATAGCTGCTACGGGAGTAGATGCGGTAATTCAGATGGCGAGAGATTTGGGAGTGGAAAGTCCCATTCCGAAAAACAATACGATAGCTCTGGGGTCTTCAGACCTGACCATATACGAAATGGTGGGCGCTTATAGCACTTTTGCCAATTTCGGAAATTATACCAAACCGGAAATGATATGGAGAATCGAAGACAACAACGGAAAGGTAATCAAAGAATACCAACCTCAGGTACGGGAGGTAATGAACGAGGTATATGCCTACACCATGATCGATCTGATGAAAGGGGTTGTAGATATGGGTACCGGTAGAAGAGTCCGGGGAATGGGAATCAATGCGGAAATAGCCGGCAAAACAGGAACCACCAATAAAAATGCGGACGGATGGTTTATAGGCATAGCACCCAGACTGGCTACGGGCGTTTGGGTAGGATGGGAAGACAGATATGCACGCTTTGCTTCAACATCCATGGGACAGGGAGCAAGCATGGCTTTGCCTATCTGGGCTTACTTTATGCAAAAGGTATATGCCAATTCAAAATTGGGAATCTCTCAAAATGATAAATTCCCTAAACCCGATGCCATTGGAGATAATTTCGGATGTAAAGATTTGGCTTCCTATGGCGCTTATAACGGAGGATATTCTTCCGGAGAAGAGGATACAGGCGACACTTCATCGCAGGGAGGTATTAATTCAAACCTACGAAGAAGAGACTCTGTGAATTTTGACAGGTAAAACGTTAAAAACAGAAAAAGTTGCCACTTTTCCATCTTTCTTTAAGGAATCTTATGAAAAGAAGTTTTTTGTTTTTCTCTTTGCTTTATTCTCTGTACGGCTGTTCCGGATTTATATATAGAGGCTCCATGAATCAATTCTATTTAAAGAAAAAGCAATTTTCGTGGAAAAAGCTCCCAACCCGGGATTTTATTTTGTATTACCGTCCCGATTCGAAAACAGAAAAAAATTTACCCTTGGTCGAACAAAAAATCACTCAGGGAATAACCAAAGCAAAAAAGATCACAAAAATAGATTCTCTTAAAATACCTATTCATTATTTTATCGTGAACGACCGAAAAGAATTTACCTCCTTAACCCGACTCAATCATACCGGAATTTCCTATTCCCAAAGCAACACCATTATTGAAAGTTATCCTCTTTTAGGAGAAGCACACGAAGTGGTACACCTGATCACCCACCAGAACTGGGGAAACAGCCGCACTTGGATCATGGAAGGAATCGCTGTTTATTCAGATGATAACTGGAACGGAAAAACTCTGGAAAAAACCTGCTTCGAACTCTGCCGGAATGAACAGTTAATACCACTGAAAGAGTTGATAAAAGATTCGAAATTCACCCGCTTCAACTCCCAGATCAGTTATCCTCAATCAGGATTGTTAATCAAATATTTAATACAGACCTATGGATGGGAACAATTTCTTAAATTTTGGAAAAATCCCGATATTAAAAAAATTTATAACCTTACCGTTTCTCAATTAGAACTTGACTGGATAAACTCCGTTAAGAAATATAATTCAGAAACACAACTTCATTTAAATAATTTTCATCATATTTTATTAATTTAAAAATGCGTACCTTGCAGTTTCATTAGAACTTTTTTTGATGATTTCTCTTATAACATCGGCTATTTTACTGGGATTATTTCTTAGCATAATCCTGATAGGCCCCGTCTTTTTTCTGTTAATCGAAACCAGTCTAACCAAAGGAGTCAGACCTGCAATAGCTCTGGAAGCAGGAGTTGTTATGGCAGACCTTTTGTGTATCGTCATATCCCATACAGGGAGCAGTGGGTTGTTGAGATTTATTGATTCCCATCCTTCCGTTTACATGCTTGCCGGTTTTATAATATTTATCTACGGCTTATACAACGTACTGTCAAGAGGTAATTTACACCTGAGATCCGGAGTTGATATTGCCACCACCAATTACTTCAAAACATTCATGAATGGTTTCTTGTTAAACCTTGTAAACATCGGAGTTGTTGTTTTCTGGCTTACAACAGTGGTGTTGATTTCCACCCAATATCCCAAACATAGCGATTTTTACGTCTACATAACATTTCTTCTAATTACAATGATCTCCGTTGATTTTCTAAAAATATTCCTTGCATACAAATTTCAGGATCGGTTAACCGACCAGATTGTATATAAGATCAAAAAAATAGTGGGCGTAGCCCTGATTATTTTCGGGATAGTCATTTTCGGAAAAAGCTTCATAAAAACAAATTCTGAAAATCCTTTTGAAATGATAGAAAACAACAGACCGCACATGAAAAAAAAGTAGTGTCCGGCATTTTTTTCTTACCAAATCACCTAAAAATATAGTAATCCCTTTTAACCTTTTCCTTTTCTTCTTGTCTAACCATTGAACTATATCTTAATACCAATGAAAAAAAAACACTTTTTACACACATTTTTTGTGACGGGATGCCTCTTAGTATCCTCTTTTTTATTTTCCCAAAGTATTAAAATCACGGGTACCGTAATAGCCGATAACGGCAGACCTGTCCCCTATTCCAGTGTCAGTTTGATCAGTTTGGAAGATACCTCAAAAATATATGGAGACCTTACCGATGAAAAGGGGAATTTCAGTATTGATGTAATCCCGGGAGAGTATGAAATAACCGTGGATCAGGTCGGATTTGAATCTTATTTCGATCAAAAAAGCCTGTTTGAAAGTACCTCCCTCGGCAATATGGAAATCAGACTAGCGGGAAAAGAACTGGAAGAAGTTATAGTTCAGGGAACCGCTCCTATTTATAGGGTGGAACTGGATAAAAAAATATACGATGTTACTCAGGATCTGACGGCAAGAGGGGGAACTCTGTCGGATGTCATGCAAAACGTACCCTCTTTAAGCGTTGATGTAGACGGCACGGTAAGCCTGAGAGGAAACGATAATGTCAAAATACTCATTGATGGAAAACCCTCGGCCATGTTGGGTATCAGCGACACAGGAGAAGCTCTGAAAATGATTCCCGCAGATATGGTGGAAAGAATAGAAGTAGTAACAAATGCTTCTGCCCGATATGAAGCTTCCGGAACAGCCGGAATTATTAATATAATTACCAAAAAAAATAAAAAAGCCGGCATAACAGGAAGCATAGAAGTTTTGGGAGGAACCCCTCAGCTATACGGAACCAACATCAATTTGGGATACGGCAAGAAAAAGTGGAATTGGTTTGCCAATGCCGGACTTAGATATTCAAAAAGCGAAGGGGAAAACTCCTATCTCTATTCCAAATTCAACCCATTGGGAGATGAAATTTCCCGTTCGCTGCAAAACGGAACCCGCGAAAGAGAAGGTACAGGATTTAATTTCAGTACAGGATTCAACTTTAACTTCAACGAAAACAACTCCTTAACTACTTCTGTCGGATACAGAACCAGTAGACGCAACGGACTGGGAATAACCAATTACGATGATATATTTCCCATTAAAGCGTATTCTCAAAGAAAAGAAACACAACATAATAACGAACACGGTATCGACGGAAGCCTGAATTTTACACACAATTTCTTAAAAAAAGGAAACGTGCTGACGGTTGACGGGAACTTCAACTACACAACAGACGATTCAAACTCGGATATTTATGACAGCAAACTCGGAAAAAGCCTGAATAATAATAATCGCACCGGTTTTATGATAAAGTCCGACTATGTCCTTCCCTTTAAAGAAGGTTCTCAATTAGAAGCCGGAGTACGTGCGGATTATTCCAAAACAAAAACCGATTTTTCCCTAAATGAAACCGACGGTTCCGGCATATGGACCATTAACCCGGGTTATACGGATAAAACCCATTACGAAGAAAATATTTTATCGGCGTATATCCAATACGGAAATAAATTCGGGGATTTTTCCTTTTTAGCGGGATTACGTGAAGAAACCTCATTCATTAAAGTTAAGTCCGATAAAGAAAATTCATCCATTACCAAAGACTACACCGACCTGTTTCCTACCCTTCACCTGAATTATAACTTTTCGGAAAAAAGTCAGTTGCAGGTAAGTTACAGCCGTAGAGTAAACAGACCCCGAAGCAGGATGTTAATTCCGTACAAAAATCTTTCTGATAACAGAAATACCTTTCAGGGAAATCCCGATCTGGATCCTTCCTATACCGATTCATACGAATTAGGATTCAACATTCAGAACAGAGTCTGGGGAATTACTCCTTCCGTTTATTACCAGAGAACCAATAACCCTTTTCAACGTATAACCCTTTCCGATGCTTCAGGAAACTTAAATACGATGCCTGTAAACTTAGGGTATGAAAACCGATACGGTGGAGAATTATCCTACACCATTAACCCGTTTCAATGGTGGAGAATATTCGGAGAGATCAATTTATTTCAATACGAAAATTTCGGAGAAAACACCTATACGGATGTGATAACCGGAATTGAAAAAACAGAAGATTTAGCAAAAAAAGGTTTTACCTGGAGAACAAGACTGAACATGACACTAAAAATACCTACTCTCTTCAATCTCCAATTACAGGGAAGTTATTCATCGCCCAGAAAGATGGGGCAGAATGAAATGAAAGAAATGTACGGTTTGAACGTAGGTATTAGTAAGGATGTGCTGAAAGGAAAAGGAACAATCCTGCTTAATGTTCAGGATGTCTTTAATTCAAGGAAAATGAAACAGGAAACTTTCGGAGAGAATTTTTATCAATATTCCGAAATGCAATGGAGACCGAGACAGATTACACTATCTTTCACATACAGATTCAACAGAGACCTAAAAAACGGCAAGAGCAATAAAAGAAACCGTCCACAACAGGATGGCAATAACAATAATTTTGATTTGGAGGAAATAGAAACGCAACTCCCTCCTTCCTAAACGGAACCGTTTCGGTCGGATCTGATTTATATAATCGGAGTTCGGTGATCAACCGATGAAAAAAATTGGGTGAAAAGAAAAAAATTGTATCTTTATAGGATGGAGCATTCCGGACATAATCCGGAATGCCGATCTTTTAACCGCCCTGATCCCGCCGGGATATAATCCGGATAAGTTCTGGCTGGTTCAATGAGTAAATGCAACTATAACGAGAAGTAAAATATTTTTGAGTAACTTTATCATTAAAAACAGATTCCATGAAAACAAAAAAGTTTTTCTTATCATTTTTGCTGAGTTTACTGGTTATTTGTATTTCTTATGCTCAGGAAAAAAGTACTATAAATCCGGAAGAAATCGTAGACGAACAACTGGAAGCCCTAGATAAGGACATTGATCTGGATGATTTTCAAAAATTTGAATTACGTGATTTCCTTTTGGAAAGTACACAAAAGATTAAAACCGCTCTGGATAATGGAATGGAATCTTCGGAAATACGTTTCTTAATTGAAGACAACAATCGCGAGCTTGATGCTAAGTTAAAGGAAATCTTACTGCCCGAACAATTCGAAAAATATATGGAATTAAAACGAGAACGTGCCGTTAATAAAAAGAAAAAGAAAAAACGCTGAATCGGTCGGACTTTAAAAAATGCTGAATTATAACGGTATATCCTTTAATGCCATAGGAAATCAAACCGATTTACGTTAATAAAATAACTGTGTTTCACTTGGTAGTTTTGAACTCACAATAAATTTTTATATTTGTACATGTACTCATCCATAGAAGAAAATTATTTAAAATCTCTGTATAATCTGGCAGACGAAAAAGAAGAAGTATCCGCTTTAGCTTTAAGCCAGTCTTTGGATATTAAGATGCCCACCGTTAACAGCATGATGAAAAGGTTTTCCGAAAAAGGACTGGTTCACTATCAGAGTTACAAGCCTTTGAAGCTGACAGTCAAAGGAAAAAAAGAAGCCGCCCTCATTCTCAGAAAACACCGCCTGACCGAAATGTATCTGGTTCAGAAAATGGGATTCAGTTGGGAAGATGTGCACGAAATTGCAGAACAGATAGAGCATATACATTCGGACAAGTTTTTTAATAAAATGGACGAATTATTGGAATATCCCAAATTCGACCCTCACGGCTCCCCTATTCCCGATAAAGAAGGAAATGTTGAATGGGGAGACTATAAAAAATTAAGTGAATGCAGCATAGGAGACAGTGTTGTATTGTCTGCCGTAAGTAATGGTTCCAAAGAATTTTTAAAACATTTAAATTCCAAGAATTTTAAACTGGGTTTGGAATTTCAGATCAATAAAATAGAAGAATTTGACGGCAGCATCACAGTCACAATTCAAAAAGAACGTAAAACGGAAGTTTTGAGCAACATAATAGCAGAGAAGCTTTTAGTTAAAAAACTATAAAACTTTTCTCAACCTTATAATACCTTCCGTATTGGTTGAGCCAACCCTTACATTACGGTCTTAAACCTGCAATATTTTACTGCTATCATTAAATATGACTAAACTATCCGGGTCGATAAGTATCGTAAGATTTCCTTCAATGGGTTCTGTTTTGATCAGGTGAGGCAAGAAAGAAAAATCTATCCGCTCCCAGTGTTTGTTATCGGTTGACCCTGTGAGGATAACTTTTTCACAAAACTGAAATATTTGGGTTAAACTTGTAACTAATGCAGGGCTTATTTGAGAATAAGAACTGTCAAAAGGGTAGACATACCCACCCTCCCCATTGGGATAGGAATATGCTAAATGAGCACCCAATAAACGATTATCCAAAGTAACGCCAACAATTACTATACAACCATTCTTTACAGATGAGGTCTCCAAGGAACTTTGCGCATATTTAGTGTATTCTTGTTCTTTGACATAGTTTCCATACACAGAATTTAATTCATAATCCATATGATCTCCTATTCTATAATGGTACAAATATAATTTTTTTTATTATAATACGCGTTAAATTTTATTAAATTTTTCTATATTTTGTCGTAAAGTCATATATTGTTCAATGAGAAATCAAGGCAAAGCCGTAAGCCTGTTTTTGTAATCAAAACAAAAAACAACGAATAGCCTTTAAGCAAAAGCACAAATTCCGGCGATTTATCCTAAATCACATATAAAAAGAAGGATAAGAGCGTATAAAAAGGTATATAATATTGTCATGAGGATAACATTCCGTACAACGGTATCGGATTATATTTTGGCTTTATTTTTATATATCATCATCACTATAAAGACCTGATTCATACCTTAGCTTGTACTAAAAATAAATTCCAATAGCAGAAAGTAGGGCAGTTATAAAAATAGAAAAATAAAATGTAGAAAAAACACATAGAAAATATGATATATGTTTCCTATATTTGGACTACTTTTATTAGCCGACATCAATAAATGATTAGTATATTTGCATAGAATTATTGATATAAAATTATGGTGAAAAATATAACGGAAATAAAGAAAGTGGGAGTATTAACCTCCGGAGGAGACTCTCCCGGAATGAATGCTGCTATCAGGTCAGTAGTGAGATCCTGTCACTATTATGGACTGGAATGCTGCGGAATACGAATGGGATACGATGGTCTGATTAATGATTATGTAGTAGAATTAGGCCCTCGTTCCGTAAGAAACCTGATAAACAGAGGGGGAACAGAGTTAAAATCAGCACGTTCAGAAGAATTCAAAACCCCGGAAGGAAGAGCTAAAGCAGCGGAAACTGTAAGGAGAAATAAAATAGACGCTCTGGTAGTAATCGGAGGAGACGGCTCTTTCACAGGGGGAACCATTTTCCAGAA
Source organism: Flavobacteriaceae bacterium (assembly GCA_031276535.1). Taxonomy (GTDB): domain Bacteria; phylum Bacteroidota; class Bacteroidia; order Flavobacteriales; family Weeksellaceae; genus Apibacter. The sequence goes on along the minus strand of JAISMV010000042.1, from coordinate 2,518 downwards.
AGAACAAGGGATTCCGTTCATTGGAATTCCCGGAACCATAGATAACGATATTTTCGGAACGGATTCCACTTTAGGATACGATACAGCCTTAAATACGGTCGTTGAGGCTATTGATAAAATCAGAGACACAGCGACCTCACACAATCGGGTGTTCTTTGTGGAGGTGATGGGAAGAGACGCGGGCTTTATCGCTCTAAACAGTGGTATCGCTACCGGAGCGCTGGATATATTAATTCCGGAACAGAAAGACAGTATTGAGGATCTGTTTTCCTCATTTGAAAACGCCCAGAAAAAGGGAAAAACCTCGAGCATTGTTGTGGTGGCGGAAGGAGAAAAACTGGGAGGAGTTTATGATCTGGCAAAATTCACTAAAATGAAATATCCCGAGTTTGATGTAAGAGTAACCGTTTTAGGACATATTCAGAGAGGAGGCTCACCCACGGTAGCAGATCGGGTATTGGCTTCAAGGCTGGGAGTGGCGGCAGTTGAAGGGCTCATGGCGGGAAAATCAAACGTGATGGCAGGGATGCAATCCAACAAAATAGTATATACCCCTATAGAAGAGGCTATTAAAAAACAAAACGAGATAGATAAAGATTTGATCAAAGTAGCAGATATTCTTTCAACATAGGAAAAAATAAAAATTCAAAATAACAAATTAAAAATAGGTATTATGTCAAAAATTAAAGTGGGTATCAACGGCTTCGGCCGCATAGGACGTTTAGTATTCCGCGCAGCTCAGTACAATGATAATATTGAAATTGTAGGTATCAATGACCTTATTGATGTGGAATACATGGCTTATATGCTGAAATATGATACGATTCATGGGCAATTTAAAGGAACTGTCGAAGTAAAAGACGGCAAATTAGTTGTTAACGGACACGCCATCAGAGTAACAGCAGAAAGAAATCCTGCCGATTTAAAATGGAATGAAGTTGAAGCAGAATATATAGTAGAATCGACCGGATTGTTCCTTTCTAAAGATAAAGCACAAGGACACATCGATGCAGGAGCAAAATACGTAGTGATGTCTGCACCTTCAAAAGATGATACTCCTATGTTTGTATGCGGAGTAAATGATGACACCTATGTAAAAGGAACTCAATTTGTTTCCAATGCTTCATGTACAACCAACTGTCTTGCTCCGGTAGCTAAAGTGTTACATGACAAATTTGGCATATTGGAAGGATTGATGACAACCGTACACGCTACAACTGCAACTCAGAAAACAGTTGACGGTCCTTCTGTAAAAGACTGGAGAGGCGGACGTGCAGCAGCAGGAAATATTATTCCTTCTTCTACAGGTGCGGCAAAAGCTGTAGGAAAAGTTATTCCTGCCCTAAACGGAAAGTTGACAGGTATGTCATTTCGTGTACCAACCTTAGATGTTTCCGTAGTAGACTTAACCGTACGTTTAGCTAAAGAAACCACCTACGATGAAATATCCAAGGCTATGAAAGAAGCTTCGGAAGGCGAATTAAAAGGAGTATTGGGATATACGGACGAAGAAGTAGTATCTTCAGACTTTATCGGAGATCCTCGTACTTCCATTTTTGATGTTAAAGCGGGTATCCAGTTAAGCCCTACCTTTGTAAAAGTAGTCAGCTGGTACGATAACGAATGGGGATATTCTAACAAAGTAGTAGAACTTATAACCAGAATAGCAAAAATTAACGGATAATAAATCAGTTATTACAAATCCGGAATTTTTCATAACTCGTCCTAAACCCTAATTTATAGAGCAACAAGGACAAAGAACAGATATTTTTTTCATGAGGCTATCCGGCTTTCCGGATAGCTTTTTTTGTTGTATATTTCGATGAAAAATAATGCCTTAGCGCCCCCAACGCTGTTTTTCGCTCACTTAAAGACTGCGATTCCGGACCGTAAAAGCATTTAACCTTAGTTTGATAAATTTGTGAATGGATTCTATAAATCCTAAATTTTTCCGGACTTGCCGGAAGTAAAAAGAGGGGAAATATTTTCCAGCTTTTTTTGAAGTTTTAACTGATGATATTCCGACTTTAATTCTTTAAGGCAGTTTATGCATAAACAATCCTCGTATCGGCTTTGAATATATTCTCTTTCCCCCTGAGACAGGTAAATGGAGGAACACTGGCAAAGCTCAAGAGTACCGGCTTTACATTCAAATAAATGATTGCATTTCGGGCAGTTTTTTTGTTCATGTTCCGGCATGAGACTATATAAATTTATATTGGATAAAGTTACATAATTAAATTTGAAGTACCTCTAAATTTACGAAAAAAAGTCTTTACCTTTACAATTAACATCTTCGAATTTTTGTCGGATATTTTTAGAGATCAACCTCTTTTTTAACAGACAGCTCGGGATCTTCTTTTATCATTTTGCTATTATCCTTAGAGCCTGTTTAAATTTTATTGCGATTATTTTTTATTGCTATTTTTGAGATGGATTTTTTGCTTTTTATTTGAAGATTTAGCGGGCTAAATCAAGAAGAAAAAGAGAAAAAGACGCTCAAAAGAGCTTAAAAAGA
>JAISMV010000013.1 GCA_031276535.1 Flavobacteriaceae bacterium | reverse complement strand
GATTTAGCGGGCTAAATCAAAAAGAAAAAGTGAAAAAGATGCTCAAAAGAGCTTAAAAAGAATGCAAAATATAATTAGAACCTAAAAATAAATATTTGAATAAAATTTAAACAGGCTCTAAGTAGTGGGAGGTTTATTCAGCTTACTTTTTCTGTATCCATAGGAAAAATAAATAGTCAATCCCATTAGCAACCATATGATAAACATATTCCAGTTAGACCAACCTAATTCAGTCATTAAATACAAATTAAACAAGATACCCATAGACGGGAAAAGAGAGAATTTATATTTTAAGGACATTATGGATAAGCCTAACCATACGAGCCAGAAAACAAGCAGCAAAGGTTTTTCCTGAATCAGGTCTTTATAGTTTGTTTGAAACAGAAAAAAATATAGACCCGCAATGAATAAAATACCGGTTATGAATTGTCCGTTAATGTAAGGAATTTTGAATTTTGAATTTTTGGTTTCTCCTTTTTGATCAAGATATAAAGTTCCGGCGCAAATCAATATAAATGCAAAAAAAGTTCCCACACTGGTCAGGTCTACCACAAATTGCATGTCCAGAAACATGGCAGGTATCCCTACAAAAACACCGGTCAGAATAGTAGCAAATCCGGGAGTTTTGTATTTTTTGTTGATGGTGCTGAATTTTTTACCCAATAATCCGTCACGGCTCATGGACATCCAGATTCTGGGTTGTCCGATTTGATAAACCAACAGGGTGCTTGTAATGGAAATGACGGCGCTTACGGAGATGATCCCTGCAATAAAGTTCATTCCGACTTTTCCGAAAACATATGCCAAAGGATCGTCTACCCGTAGTTCTTTGTAATTGACCATTCCGGTTAAAATTAAAGAAAGGACAACATACAAAAGAGTGCAAATGATCAGACAATAGATCATGGCCTTTGGCAGGTCTTTTTGTGGGTTTTTAGCCTCTTCGGCGGTAGTCGAAATGGAATCAAAACCGATAAAGGCAAAAAACACCGCGGCTACTCCTCCCATTACTCCCCCTATTCCGTTGGGCATAAAAGGAGACCAGTTTTCCGGTTTCACGAAAAAAGCTCCGGCAATGATAACCAGAATGATAACACCTAGTTTCAATATAACCAGCCAGTTGCTTAAATTTTTGGATTCTTTTATTCCTATATAAACAATAAAAGTGATGAGTAAGGTGATTAATCCGGCAGGTAGATCAAATAAAATTTTGATTCCGCCTATTTGGGGAGCTATACTATAGGTATGAGCCGCTTTGGATACTGCATCGGGTATATTATTGCCAAACTTTCCCATTTGTACCTGATTGTAGGCTTCTTTAGCAGAGCCATGATCAATTTCCAGCCAGGTAGGCCAGTCAATTCCGAAACCTCGCAGCATAGTGACAAAGTACTCAGACCAGGCGATAGCTACAACCATATTGGAAACGGCATATTCCAGCAAAAGAGCCCATCCGATCACCCAGGCAGAGATCTCACCGAGGGAGATATAGGCATAGGTATAGGCACTTCCGCTGATAGGAATCATAGAAGCAAACTGCGCATAGCATAAAGCAGTAAAAACACAGGCAATAGCTGTGAATACGAATAATATGGAGACCGCAGGACCTCCTTCGTAGGAAGCACGCCCGATAGTACTGAATATTCCTGCCCCGATAATGGCTGCTATACCAAGAAAAGTGAGGTCTTTTACCCCAAGGACTTTATGAAGTTGTGAATTTTCCGAATGTTCTTTTTCTATGTCAGATATTTTTTTTCTTCTAAATAATGAATTTACATTCATGTAATTTTATTATTGGTTAAGATAAAGATTCATTTGTTTGTAATAGTCGGGAAAGTTTGCTGTTCTTTCTGCCATAAAGGAAATAAATGCATAATCCTATGAATAGCCAGATAATAAACATTCCCCAATTTGACCATCCCAGCTCCGTCATTAAATACAGATTGAACAAGATGCCCAGTATTGGAATTAAAGAAAATTTATATTTTAAGGAAGCTATGGATAATCCCAGCCAGACCATCCAGAAAATAGTCAGCAAGGATCTTTCTTCTAGTATTTTTTTATAATTTGTTTGAGTCAGAAAAAGGGTTATTCCAACTACAAACAATAGCAGGATCAGATATTGCCCGTTGATATAAGGTATTTTAAATTTGGCTTGTTTGGAATATCCTTTATGATCTAAGAATAATACTCCGGAGCAAACCAGAATAAAAGCAAAAAAGGTTCCTACACTGGTCAGGTCTACCACTATTTGCATATCCAAAAACATGGAAGGTACTCCTACGAAAATTCCGGCTACAATGGTGGCAAATCCGGGAGTGTGGTATTTTTTATGAATTTTACCGAAATGTTTCCATAAAAGTCCGTCCCTGCCCATGGTCATCCAGATCCGGGGTTGTCCTATCTGAAAAACGAGAATAGCTCCTGTCATGGCAATTACGGCACTGATGGAGATAATTCCGGCGACAAAATTCATTCCTTTTTTCCCGAAGACGTATGCCAGAGGATCATCAACTCTTAATTCCGTATAATTAACCATTCCCGTTAAGATCAGGGCTATGGCGACATATAAGACAGTGCAGAGGATAATGCAGTAAATCATGGCTCTGGGTAAATCTCGCTGAGGATTTTTAGCTTCTTCGGCAGTAGTGGAAATAGAGTCAAAACCGATAAAGGCGAAAAATACGGCAGCCACTCCTCCCATAACGCCTTCAACGCCATTAGGCAGAAAAGGAAACCAGTTTTCCGGTTTTACATAAAATGCACCTACGAGAATGATCCCGATGATGATTATTAATTTGATTCCCACTAAAGCATTGCTTACCCGGGTGGATTCTTTTATCCCTATGTAAGCCAGAGTGGTAACCAGAAGTGTTATCAGACCTGCCGGAAGATTAAAAATAATTTTCATTCCCCCGAATTCCGGTGCGGATTGGTATATTTTAGCTAATTTTAAATTGTTTTCAGTGGTATCGGGATGGATTTGAATTTCGGAAAAAGCTCTGTGGGCATTCCAATAATCAATAGCGAGCCAGTCGGGCCAATGGATTCCGAAACCTTGCAGCATAGAGGTGAAATAACCGGACCAGGAAATGGCAACAACCATATTGGAAACGGCATATTCCAGAATTAAAGCCCAGCCTATGATCCAGGCAAATATTTCTCCCATGGACACATACGCATATGTATAAGCACTTCCGCTTATAGGAATCATGGAAGCAAACTGCGCATAACACAAGGCTGTGAAAATACACGTAATTGCAACCAGAACAAAAAGCAGAGCAATAGCGGGACCTCCTTCATAAGAGGCTCGTCCGATCGTGCTGAAAATTCCGGCTCCGATAATGGCTGCAATTCCAAAAAAAGTTAAATCCCTAACAGTTAATACCTTATTTAGCGAGGATGCTTGGCTTATATCATCCTGTAAGTCAGAAATACTTTTTTTACGAAAAAGAGAGTTGAAATTCATTCGTTAGTCAGTTTCTTAATCTAATTTAGGTTATAAAAAAGGGTGACAAAAGTAAACTTTTTTTACTAAACTGTTTTTATTTTAATATTTTCTATTTTTCTGCTTTTTTTATTGTTTTTTACAGATCTATCTTCAGTCTACAGGTTGTCCTCTGGAAATTTCCAATAATTTATACCAGTCTTCTACAGATAAGTCTATAGAGAATGCTTTTATTTGTTCTTTTATGCGCTCAATGCTTGTACTGCCCAGGATAGGAGTGATTTTATAAGGGACTTTTAATGTCCATGCCAGTAAAATCTGATCCAGGGTTGCATTATATTTTTCGGACATAGATACCAATTCGTTTTGCAACTGAGCATTGATTTCTTTTTTATTTATAAAATAATCTCCCAGAGGGGTATAAATTTGTGTTTTTTTGTGGTAATGTATTGATTGCAGCAGGGTATTGTCAAATAAGGCTTTGGGGTAAAATAAAGAAAATTTTGTTTGATTGGTAATTAGAGGAATTTTATGGTAAAGTACTTTAAATGCATAGGCAGAAAAATCACATGTTCCGAAATGTCTGACCTTTCCGCTTAGTTTTAATTCGGTAAGAGTGGTTTCCAATTGATCAAGGTTCATTAAGTAATCTTGCTTATGGATGAACAGAACATCAATATAATCTGTTTTCAGGTTTTTCAGTGAATTATTTACGCTGGTAATTATATGGGTTTTAGAAGTGTCATAGGTTTTTGTTTTGTGATTTGTTCCGGAATAAACAATGCCGCATTTAGTGGAAATTTTAATAGTGTTTCTGTTGATCCCGCTTTTTTCTAAGGCAGCGCCAAATAAATTTTCGGTGGTATGATCTCCGGAAATATTTACCAGATCAAATTTTACCAGATTTTCATCATAGCAGGATTTTAATAATTCTGACGACTGATCTACGGAAAGATCTTTCCCTCGGCTACCCCATCTCATGGTTCCTATGACAACATGTGGTATCATAATCAATAATTTTTATAAAGATACAAAAAATAAAAACCTCTCAACAACTGTGAGAGGTTTTTATTTTTTCATATAGTAGTTAATTATTTACTATTGTTGGTTATTCTCTTCGTCAAGTAACTTGAATATAACCCTTCTGTTTTCTCTGTTTTTCCATTCAGGACATACAGACGCCGGTTTACATTCAGGATATTTAGGAGCTGTGTAACCTTTTCCTTTTCCGGTTAATTGATAAGGAGGAACTCCTTTAGATACTAAGTATTTAATAACTGAAGTTACACGTCTTTTAGACAGATTCAGGTTATAAGCATCAGTTCCTCGTGCATCGGTATGACCTTCTACTAAGAACTTAGTGTTTTGACCGTATTTTAAGATAACATCAGCAACATTATCCAATATTGGTTGAGATTCTCTAAGGATCTTATCGGAATCAAGGTTGAATTGAATTCCTCCCATGGTAGTTATGATGTTTCCTATTACATCAGGAAGTTGTCTTGGTTCAGGACATCCGTTTAATTCCGGATCATCTTTGTTTTCCACACCAGGGAAAGTAGGACATTTATCAAATAGGTCAATAATTCCATCTAAGTCAACATCCAAAGCTCTACCGGATCCGTCAACACGAGCTCCGATAGGGGTATCCAACTCTCTGTCCCAGTCATCACAAACTCCGTCATCATCTTTGTCTCCAAATACACAAACTTCCAATTGAGGTATTTCGGAAAGAGCATGAATTTTGCTGAACATTTCTCTTAAAGGATCTACCCAAACCAAATGTTCATTATGTTTTCCGATTTTATAAGTAAGCCCAAGGGAAGTACTGATAAAGTTATCAGATTTGCTTCCTTTGTGCAAGTCTGCATAATGACCGTTATTGCCGGATCCGTCAAACAGTTCGTCACCGGTCATTATATACATTGCCTTAACGGAAGCATCCCATCTTTTGTTTATTTTATAAGTTATTCCTCCTCCGATTTGGGAAAAGAAAGATTCAAGCCCCAACTTTATGTCAGCAGTTTGGGTGAATTCGGTTTCTGCCATCTCTAAAGCTTTCATATAAGCTTTGTATTGCATGGTACCTATTCCTCCGTATAAATGAGCTGCCCATTTGTACTGTGAACGGTTGTCAACTCTTCTGAAAAGAGAAGAAACATTTAAGTCTCCTAAGAAGGAGATAGCCAGATACTTGGTTTTCGCATCAATCAAGTCAGTTCCGTATCCTTGTCTGGACTCACCGAATTGACCTAACAAACTTAGCCCGAATGCATGGGTAACTTGTTTATTAATGGAAAGCTGAGCCTCATATCCGATTCTCCATTTTCCGGAAGCTCCGTTGTCTATGGAAGTAAAATCTGCGGATTGTAACCAGGGAACTCCTCCATACACTGATATAGACCAATCATTAAATTGCTTTTGGTCATTAGTAAACTTTACATAGTCTTCAGTAAAGTTACTGCTATCCACAATTTGTGCCTGTACATTGAAATGAGCACATAAAACTATGAACACAAATAGAATACATTTTTTATTCATAACTATAATTAATTAGTAAGTGTATAAGTCTTGCTTATCTTGTTTACATATAAATAAACGAGGTTGTAAAAGTATTATTTTTTTTTCGAAAAAAAAAAAAAAAATATAAATCTGCGTTAATTTTCTGTGAATAATTCCATTGAGTATGATTTTTATCATGGTTAACGGATTTATTACCCCTCAAATACTTATTCATTGTATACATGCACTTTGTTTTGTTTAACTCTGCAAATATAGGGTATTGAAATAATAAATCAAAAATTTTAAATGTAAATTTAAAGCTACACAGATTCAGGTGTCAAATGCAGCTAAATTGATCGAACTTTTTTCTCAGCCTGTTAATTATCTAATTATGTCCAAAATAATCTTTCTTTTGTCATGATTTTTTTAACTATTTTCATTTCTTTAGCTAATATTTCTTACGGGATTCAGAAAATGGTGATTTTAAGGTCAAACTTTGCAATTAAGTTGCATTCATAGAGTTGTATATTTGTAATATAAATATTAAAAAATAAGAATATGTCTGTTCAAAAATCCGGTTGTTCCTGCTGTTCTGATCCTCATGAGCAGGAAAAACATTCTCATGAACATGATCAGAAAACAGCAGGAACCATCTCTGTTTTCAGGTTGTTTCTTCCGGCTGCTGTAAGTGCTTCCTTGCTGTTGACGGCACTGGCTCTGGACTATTTCAAGGTGGTTTTCTTCACCTCATGGATCAGGCTGGGAGGGTATATTCTGGCTTATCTTCCGGTGGGATATCCCGTGTTTCGGGAAATGTTAAAGGAATTTAGACATAAAGATTTTTTCAATGAACTTTCTCTCATGTTCTTGGCTTCTGTAGGCGCTTTTTATATTGGAGAATATCCCGAAGCGGTGGCGGTAATGTTATTTTATTCTATCGGAGAAAATTTTCAGGAACTGGCGGTTACACGTGCCAGAAAAAATATCAGTTCCTTATTGGATCAAAGACCTGATGAGTCCACTATCATAGAAAATAATACCACCCGGGTGGTAAAAGCAAAAGAGGTTCCGGTAGGAGCCGTGGTTCAGTTAAAACCCGGAGAAAAAATAGCGCTGGACGGAGAACTGTTGTCTTCTTCCGCCTCTTTTAATACTTCTGCTTTAACCGGAGAAAGTACTCCTCAAACCAAAGAGAAAGGAGAGATACTATTGGCAGGAATGATCAATCTTACTACTTCCTCATTGATGAAAGTAACGGTTCCTTATTCGGACAGCAAATTATCTAAAATTTTGGATCTGGTACAAAATGCAAGCAGGCAAAAAGCCAAAACGGAACTGTTTATCCGGAAGTTTGCCAAGATCTATACTCCCGCGGTTTTTTTTATTGCTTTGATGGTATTTGTTCTCCCTTGTTTTTTTGTTGAGCAGTATGATTATGAGACCTGGTTATATCGTTCGTTAATTTTTTTGGTAATCTCTTGTCCCTGCGCTCTGGTAATTTCCATTCCATTAGGATATTTTGGAGGAGTAGGTTTGGCATCCAGACATGGAATTTTGGTAAAAGGTTCCAATTTTCTGGATGTTCTAGTGGAAGTCAGACAAATAGTATTTGATAAAACGGGGACTTTAACCAAAGGTGATTTTTCTGTTCAGAACATACATGTAGAACCCGGATTTGACAAAGAAAATATTCTGGATTGGATAAATATCGCAGAATCACAAAGTACACATCCCATAGCAGCGGCTGTGCAGGAATATGTGCGGGTAAAACCGGATATTTCAAGGGTTACTTCCATGGAAGACATTGGGGGAAAAGGCATCAAAGTAAAAATAGAAGATAAAGAAATATTGGCAGGTAATTTTAAACTGATGGATTTATTTCATATATCGTACGATGGAAAGATAAAGGATATAGTGAATACCGTGGTTTTATTAGCTGTTGATAAGAAATTTGCAGGTTATTTAGAGATTTCGGATCAAATTAAGCCGGGAGTACAGCAAGACATAAAAGATCTGCATTCTTTGGGAATAGGAACAACGATGCTCAGCGGAGATAAAAGTTCAGTAGTTCGCAAAGTAGCGGAGGAAATAGGTATAGACCGGGCATATGGAGATCTATTGCCTGAAGATAAGGTTTCCAAAATGAAAGAGATCAAAGTTCAGGCTGTAGGAAAAACAGCTTTTGTGGGAGATGGCTTTAATGATGCCCCGGTAATCGCGTTGAGTGACGTAGGTATTGCTATGGGAGGATTGGGAAGTGATGCCGCCATTGAAGTTGCGGATATTATTATTCAGGACGATAGAACATCTAAAATACCTTTGGCCATTAAGATTGGAAAGGCGACCCAAAGTATCGTATGGCAAAATATTACATTGGCTTTAGGTATTAAATTGCTGGTAATGACTTTAGGTGTGTTTGGAGATATTTATTTGTTGGAAGCGGTTTTTGCCGATGTGGGCGTTGCCTTACTGGCAATTTTAAATGCAGTTCGGTTGCAAAAAATGAAAATTGTCCGTTAGAAAACCATCTTCCGGATAAGTCCGGTTGGTAAATGAAGCTTAACGAGGAATAAAACAGGATTTTTTTTAAAAAAAGAGAGGAAAAATCCCCCTCTTTTCATATTTTCTACTGGACAACAGTGATAAATTTTATATTTTGACGGCACTCGGCACTAGAACCTTATAATCTCCTTTATATTTTATTATTTCCCTCACCAAACTTGAACTGATAAAGGATTTTCCTGAAGAAGTTAAAAAGAAAACGGTTTCTACTGATTTTTTAGCCAAAGTTCTGTTAATATGGGCGATTGCTTTTTCAAATTCAAAATCGGCAGGATTTCGTAATCCCCTTATGATGTAGGGAGCTTTTCTTTTCGCACAATAGTCTATGGTAAGTCCTTCAAAAAAATCCACCTCTACATTAGGAAACTTCTCAACGGCTTCCTTCAACCATTCCATTCTTTTTTCTAAAGGAAACATATATTCTTTATTAGAATTATTCCCGATAGCTACTATCACCTTTTCAAATAAGGGAACAGCTCTTTCAATTATGTCGAAATGCCCTAATGTTATAGGGTCAAAAGAGCCGGGAAACACTGCAATTTTTCTCATACGCTGATTTTTAATTACAAATTACGTTATTTAAATCTTTGTAAAGCCAAAGATATTTCGTTGTCTAATAAATCCGAGAATTTATATCCTGCCTGTTTGACTTGCTGTGGAAGAATGCTGGCAGGGGAACAACCCGGTGTTGTATTAATTTCCAGAAAATAAGGACGGGCATTTTCTATAATAAAATCCAACCGGGAAAAACCTGTCATATCCAATAATTGATATATATGAGCCGCTGTTTTCTTAACGTTTTCATCTTCATCCCTGCTCAGATCAGCCGGGGTTATTTCTTCCGAAGCGCCTAAATATTTAGCTTCATAATCAAAAAACTCATTTTTGGAAAGAATTTCAGTTGCTCCGATCACTACTATCTTTCCTTCATATTTCATCACTCCGACACTTACCTCCCTACCTTGTAAAAAACTCTCTATCAAAATGGAATCGTCTTCTTTAAAAGCCAATTCTATAGCCGGATTCAGGTCTTCTTTTGTTTTTACTTTGGATACTCCCAAACTTGAACCTGATTGATTAGGTTTCACGAAACAAGGTAATCCTACCTGAGAAATAATTTCGTCTTCGTTTATCAGATCTCCTTTATTGATATAGACTGACTTAGCCATAGGGATGTCGAATTTTTTCAGGACAGACAGGGTGTCTCTTTTATTAAATGTTAATGCTGAATTATAAAAAGAGCATCCCGAATAAGGTATATTCAACAACTGCCAATATGCCTGCATGAGTCCGTTTTCTCCCGGAGTTCCATGTATGGTGTTTAACAGGACATCGAAAGTAATCTTTTGATCTCCGACCTTAAAGCTGAAATCGCTCTTATCTATGGGATAAGCCTGTTCTTCGATTATAGCATTCCACCCTTCTTTTAATATCAGGACTTTGTATGCTTTATATTTAGCTTTATCAATTTGAGAATAAAAAAAATCACCGCTTTTTAAGGAAACGGCACTTTCATCTGAGTACCCTCCCATTACAATTCCAACTGTTAGCATAAATATTTTATATATAACTAATTAATTGTTTTTATTTTAGGTCAAAAATAGCCATACAAAATTAAACATATTTTCAAGTATTAACTATATTATTTTTATTATTTATATATTTGCTTAGTAAAAAGTGTATATATGAAAATTTTAAAATTCATAGGTTCCTGGCAGTTTTGGGTTAGTGCAGTTTTGGCTATTGTCCTTTTTTTTGGTCTTCTGCAAGGCACGTTTTTTTGGCTGGGCGCTTACACCAATCACGGAGTTCAGGTTGAAGTACCTAACCTGAATAATCTTACTCTGGATCAGGCTGTTATAAAGTTAGACGAAAATGGGTTGGAATACGAAATAGATACTTCTAAATACGACCCTAAATATAAATCGTATCAGATACTTGATATTTATCCTTTGATAGGCTCTAATGTGAAAAAGGGAAGAAGAATTTTCATCCGGGCAAATGCAAAAACATGGAAACCCGTTACCGTTCCCAATATTATAGGGAAATATAAATACTTAGCTTTCAGTCAGCTGGATCTTGTAGGGCTTAAAGTGACCGATACCATTTACGAACCCAGTCTGGCAACCAATACAGTTCTTAAACTTTTACATAAAGGAAAAGACATTCAACCGGGTGTAACTTTACCCCGTTTTTCTTCTTTAACAATTGTGCTGGCTAAAGGACTGGCAAAAAATGTTTCTGTTCCCAGTTTTATCGGTTTAGATGAAGAAACTGCGAAAGAAATGATTTCAGGGAATTTATTTTCCATAGGTTCCGTCATATACGATGATCCCGACGATAAGGAAAACGCACGCATATATTATCAGGTGCCTGCTCCTTCCAATGTTTATGATCAGGGACAACCTATTGATTTATACCTTAGTTCCAAACCGCTGGAGCAGCTAAAAGATAAAATACGAGATCTGGATGCTACTTTTAATAAGATACATTACGAAGAAGACTCTCTCAATAATGCCAATGCTGGCATTTCCACATTCAGAGAACCTGCTTCCATTGCTCCCCCTCCTGCAAGGAACACTCCTGCTAACAACACCGGTACTCTTTCTAAAAGAGAGATACAAAAAAGAACAACCAGTACAAAGGAAGACCCCAAAAGACCCGGTAGAATTATTATAGAATAACTTTAGACATTTCATGGAAGAAACAGAAAACATCCCTTTTGCAGATAATGAAACGGATGAAATGTACGAACATTTCAAAATAGTTGTTGATAAAGGACAAAATTCTGTTCGGGTAGACAAATATTTAGTAAACTTTATTGAGAATTCGACCCGTAATAAGATCCAACAGGCGGCACGAGCGGGAAACATTCTGGTAAATAATTCTTCCGTAAAACCTAATTATAAAGTAAAGCCTAACGATATAGTTTCCATAGTTCTGGCACATCCGCCGCGAGACACCACTATTGTACCTCAGAATATCCCTATAAATATTGTTTATGAAGACGATGATTTACTGGTAGTAAATAAGGAGGCAGGCATGGTGGTTCATCCCGGATTTGGTAATTTCGAGGGAACCTTGATCAATGCATTAGCGTATCACTTCAGTCAATTGCCTTATTTTCGGACAGACCTGGAGCAACGCCCCGGACTGGTACATCGAATTGATAAAGACACTTCGGGTTTGCTAGTCATCGCAAAAAACGAATATGCCATGAACCATTTGGCAAAACAGTTTTTTGAGAAAACAACTAAAAGAGTTTATAATGCTTTGGTATGGGGAAATTTTGAAGAGGATGAGGGAACTGTCACGGGACATATCGGGCGGAGCCTGCGAGATCGCATGCAGATGGCTGTTTTTCCCGACGGTTCACACGGTAAACATGCGGTAACCCACTATAAGGTATTGGAAAGGTTCCGATATGTTACCCTTATTGAATGTCAACTGGAAACCGGAAGGACTCATCAGATCAGAACCCATATGAAATACATAGGTCATATTCTTTTTAATGATGAAAGATATGGCGGCAATCAGATCCTTAAAGGAACTACATTCACAAAGTATAAACAATTTGTTGAAAATTGTTTCCAAATACTTCCTAGACAAGGCTTGCATGCGAAAAGTCTGGGTTTCATCCACCCTGTGACAAAAAAAGAAATGTACTTTGAAGCAGAATTGCCCGAAGATATGGAGCAGGCGATAGAGAAATGGAGAAATTATACTAATCATGCCAATTGATTGAAATTCAGTATAATACAAAAAAATGAAAAATCTCTCAGTTCCTGTTTTTATTCTGATTATTTTTATTTGGTTGTTCCGGCATTATTTCAAACTTTCGGAATGCAACAGACGGGAAATTTTCACCGGTAACAAATAAGTGATAAATTTGTAAAAAAGAATTTGATGAAAAACAGTTTGTATTCCATACCTAAGATAAAAAATACCGATAAAAATAACTTTGTCCTGATTGCCGGACCTTGTATCATTGAAGGAGAACAAATGGCTTTGGACATTGCCGGAAAAGTAATTGAGATCACGGATAAACTGGGGATACCTTATATCTTTAAAGGTTCTTTTAAAAAAGCCAATCGTTCCAGAGTAGATAGTTTTACTACCATCGGTGAGCAAAGATCACTGGAAATACTAAAAAAAGTGGGAGATACATACAATATTCCTACCACTACGGATATTCATGAAAATGAACATGCTCTGTGGGCAGCCGATTACGTGGATGTTTTGCAGATACCTGCATTCCTGATTCGGCAAACGGATTTATTGGTAGCCGCGGCTAAAACAGGAAAATATATTACTTTGAAAAAGGGACAATTCCTGTCTCCCGAAGCTATGCAGTTTGCCGCACAAAAAATTAAAGATTCCGGGAATGATTCCTATGCAATTATTGACAGAGGAACGTCTTTCGGGTACCATGACCTGATAGTTGATTTCAGAGGTATTCCAACCATGCAGCAATATGCTACTGTAATTCTGGATGTTACTCATTCTCTCCAACAGCCTAACCAGATTTCCGGAGTAACGGGCGGACGACCCGATATGATTGAAACCATTGCCAAAGCAGGAATTGCGGTAGGAGCCGACGGTATATTCATTGAAACTCATCCCAATCCGGAAAAAGCTCTTTCCGATGGAGCCAATATGCTTAAAATTGATTTATTGGAAGGCTTACTTGAAAAATTGGTTAGAATACGAAAAGCTATTTAGCTTTTAGGATAAGAAATTCAGCCGTTGAAGCAGCGATTTGGCAACTGTGCGTATTTCAGTAATTTATGTTGTATTTCCTCAAAATAAATCACTATAAAACAGGCATTATTATTCTATTTTCCTAAAATCAGATAATATTTTAATTATTAGGCTTGTTTCGTTTCCTGTCAATTCGTTTTATTTCTTTATCAAAATCAGATTCAAACAAGCTATCTTGCACTATACGGTATTTCTCGAATTCACTTTCAGCAAAGCCTTTTGCCATTTGAGTAGTAACTTTACCACAGTTCTGCAATATATCTCGGTCATCGGCTTCCAAAAATTTATCAAGTCGTTTTGCCCAATCTTCCATTGTCATAGGGATATGTCTTTTTGCTCGGTCTTCCGCCAAATCCAAATAAGCATTGACAATGCGTCCTAATGACTCTAATTCTGTTTCTGTCAGATAATTTTTGGCAATGGATACATCCGTTTTCACAATCTTACCATCCGGACTTTTTTCCCATGAAGTTAGTCCCATGTGTTCTTTTTTGGCATCTGCCCTTGACATAATCAATTCGGCAGCAGTGTGACCGTGTACTGCATAATGTAGTTTGTTCTGAACTTTGGCAAAGAATTCTTTTGTGATCATGGCATCCTTATTGTAATCCATTGCAGTGGCGTAAATATCTGTTATCTTCTGATAGAAACGACGTTCACTCAATCGGATTTCACGAATTTCGGCAAGTAGACGTTCAAAATAGTCTTCTCCGAGAAATGTGCCATTTTCCATCCGCTTTTTGTCAATGACATAACCTCTAATGGCATAATCCCGTAAAACAGAGGTAGCCCATTGGCGAAAAGCCGTTGCCCGCTTGGTATTAACACGATATCCGACAGCAATGATTGCATCCAGATTATAATGTTTGGTTTTGTAGGTTTTACCGTCCGACGCAGTTACCGAGAATTCCTCGGTAACTGAGTTTTCGTCCAGTTCATTCTCTTTGAATATATTTTTAAGATGTAGCGATATGTTGTCTGTCGAGCAATCAAACAAAGCTGCCATCAACTTTTGACTGAGCCAAATTATTTCGTCCTGAACTCGTACTTCAATACCAT
>JAISMV010000137.1 GCA_031276535.1 Flavobacteriaceae bacterium | reverse complement strand
GAATACATATCCACATCCCAGATCGGGTAATATCCTGAATTTTTCATGGTGGTATTTGATATCTCATATTTTCCGGTAACGGGAATTCCTATCTTAATACCTCCCGAAGCATAAAATTTATTTTCTCCTGAAACGGGCGTTTGAAATTGTGCCACTACGGGAATATTCAGAAACGCTGCATTTTGTTTTTCTTCATAACCCGAAACCGTTGTATAGAAATCAAAATCATACTCTCCGTCATTGCTGGCATAGGAGTCTGAATAACTGTCGAATGTTGTTTTCGAGTTGTGGAAAGACAGTTCCAGTCCTGTTCCTATGCTCCACTGATCTGTAAGGGAATAGCTGTAACCTATCCCTAAAGAGCTTCCCAAACCGCCTTTACTGTCACCGACATCCGTGCTATAGTTGAGAGCGGATAATCCCCCTGTTCCCCATAGGGAAAACTCATGTTTGGACTGATCTTGCGCCGTTAAATTCCCAACTGCCAGTAATGCCGTCAGGGTTAATGTTAAAATTTTTTTCATGTTTTAGTTTGCTATATCGTTATTATTTTATGATTAATTTCTTTTCCTCAACAAAATTTCCTGATCGGACTTTGATGACATAAATACCCGCGGATGCAGGCAGGGCAACCTGAGTGATAACACCGGCAGCCTTAACGCTGTTGACCTTAGCTCCGTTGATATTGTAAACTTCTATCACGGCATCGGTTAGCAGCTCCGGATCAATGTCCAGCTGAACGGAAACGGCTTCTCCTGCCTGTAACGGATTCGGATATACTTTCAAGCCTGTTGAGCTTTTCAGTGCTATTTTTTCGCTTTCCCATGTGCGGAGCGTTTGTCCGTCTTTGGTTATCAGCTGTACCCAGTATTTGCCATCGGCTGCCAGTAGGTCTGTTTTTTTCTGTCCTGCGGAATAGTATTGTCCGGTACCGATTTCCGTACCCTCCTTAAACCATTTATACCCGACAAATTCAAATCCTCCGTTTGTTGCGCTGTTGTTGTTTACGATCAGGGAGTTATTCCAACGGGTGATTACGATCGCATCGAAATTGAAGCGTTTTTCCACTTTCAGGGTGTATAGACCGGTGTTGGTTTCGTCTGCCGAAACTATCTTAAAGGTGACTGTCTGAACCGATGGTTTCGATACGTCTACGGTCAGTTGTTTATTTTCCAGTTCTGTTTCTCCCAGATAAACCTTTGCTTTCGGGGCGGCAGGTACCACAGTGAATACGGCTGTCGAAGCCGTATGCGACAACGGAACCGGATAGATTTCCTTTATGTCGACTATATCTTTGTATTCGGAGATCAGTTGGAACAGACTTGCATCATCAGAAGTGAAAACTTCCTGACAGGCGCCGCTATGAGTAGCCTGAGTGTAATCTATCTTAGTTTCCAGAACGTCATGCTCAGGCATTTCGATTCCCGCAATTGTGGTGTTGGCAGGGAAGTTTTGATAGGCTTTTCCGGTTTTTAAAACCTTGTATATGGAATCTTCCAGACGGAATACTTCTCCGACATCTTCTGACAGAACATCTGTTTCATGAATTTTCTGGCTTCCTTCCGATGAAAGCTTGCCTTCTATGATATTATAACCCAAAGAAGTTAGATCCTTTGACGCGATCACCGGAAGATCCTGATAATATAACGGATCTTTTGCTACGTTCTTATTGTTCCTGAATACACAATTGGCGATCCTTACAACCGGCTCCAGGCTTCCATATTTATAAGCGCTTATGGTTATACCCGCTTTTTTGTCGCTTTTTTCCGATTGTAAGACATTGTCGACAAAGGTGCAGGAAACAACGTCTACCGATAAGGGGGTAGATGCCGAGTTACTAATGACAATGGCTTCACCGGAAGATGAACCTATATTGCTGAAAGAGCAGCCTTCCACCAAACAATACTTATTTTCTACTAGCGAAAGTGTTTTTTGAATCATTAATCCCACCGACGCACATCCGTTAAAGATACAGCCCCGAACTATTCCTTTAGTAATATTATATAAAGCTAAATACATTTTCCCGTTAAACCCCATATTTTCTACCGTAACAGAAGCCGAACTAAACCTTAGGTAATTGGATTTTTTTCCAAAAATTGTTATCCCGTTTCCCCGGATAGTCAGATTGTTTATGCTTGACGTGATGCTTTGGCTTATATAAATGGTGTCATTTTTCAAAGAAGGATCAAATACAATGGTATCTCCTTCGGCAGCTTTTGACAGTATTTTACGAAAAGATCCTTCCGGCGCTGTTGCCGCAGTGCCGACATCTTCGGTATTGGTAACGGTTAGAATATTCCCTGCCTTTACATCATAACCCATGACCGGGCAGAAACAAAGAAACAAAAGTATAATTTTATTCATTATATAAAAGATTAGTTTTTATTTTATTTTTTAAGTTATAGAACCGAAGGGAATAACCCGGTCATTCCCTTCGGTATAAGGTGTATTCACCAGAATGGTACTATTCAATTTTCAAGGAACCGGAACCGGCGTATATTCTCCGCTCATATCGGCACAGTACCAACTGCTCATGTTCCCACAAAAGCTCCAGCCGTCTACGTAATTATCCTGCAATACGCGCTGGGAAGCTCCCCATTCTGAATATTCCCAACTTCCGATAGGGGCATTTTTGGTATAGAAACTCCAGTATCCTTCATACCATCCGGCACGCCAGCTTTGCGTTGAATCCGGTGGTGGTAGCAATTGCCAATGATCGTAGTCGTAGGCAGGGTAACCATAGGTCAGATAATTAAACGGATGTTCAATCACTCCTTTGCCAAGACCTGTCCCCGGTGCGGTTCCGTCCGAGATAGCAAGAGCTGCTTCACCCGAAGGATCTACCGGAACGCTATGTTGTCCCATACCTGTATTGGGAGGAGGGATATAATGAAAACTAATATTATCATCTTTCCCTGCCCCGACATAATCGAAGAAAAGAGCAGGCGCCCTCCTGCTTGCCGTAAAGTTATAACCGATACCGCTAATGGCGTAATTGAGCGTATCCTTTGTGGCCGGAGATATACCCGTATCCTGCATCAGAACAGTAAAGCGGGGATCGGCATTGGCTACGGCAGTCAGCAGGTCCTTGCTTGTTTTGGTTTCGTTCTTATTCCATCTATACCCCCATACACGGGCATTTACGTTTCCTAAGCTATCATTCCATTTGATAACCAGTGCAGCGCGATTATCGCCGGTTCCAACCCAAAACAGGATACTGTTGAAGTTAATGGTATCCGTGTTGTTTTTAAGATTTTGGAGTTGTTTGGCCTGCTTCGGCTGAGTTCTGATCTTCGCGTTGCGAAGCCCGTCATGGATAATTCCCTGAACTTTTTTGGGTGTAGTTTGGGCAGAAAGCCCCATGCTGACGACCCATAACATTAAAAATAACGAAATCTTTCTCATTCTCATGGTAAATTAGAGATTAAAAATTACTAGTATACTACTAACAGTTTTCGTATAAGAAAGAAGAAGGCACAGAGTAAAACAAGGTTATGCGAAACCTCTGTTTATACTTCGATCGTCTTCAGCTTTATTCCACGAAAGCTTTTAAACTATATGATTCTGGCAGGTTTTCTGACTTACTCCATCTTTGAATTCCTTCCCATCTTAAAAAAGACAGTGGATCGGGTCTTATCCAAAGACTATGGCAGAGCTTACAGCAGCGGGTCTGTTCAGGATTCGCACCTGATTCCCTTTTCACCACGTTTCCGAAGAACCGGAAACGTGACACCAAAATCCGAATACAAATATAGGTGAAAAATAATTCTTCGGCAAGACATACCTATAAAAATATTCCGTTTTTTTATATAGTGATATTTAGCCGAATGATTTTACCTTTTTTTACTGTTATTTTACCGTTTTAATTACTAAATCATAACTTCTTTACGGGTTATGGGCAATCTTAGAGCCTGTTTAAATTTTACTCAAATATTTATTTTTAGGTTCTAATTATATTTTGCATTCTTTTTAAGCTCTTTTGAGCGTCTTTTTCTCTTTTTCTTCTTGATTTAGCCCGCTAAATCTTCAAATAAAAAGCAAAAAATCCATCTCAAAAATAGCAATAGAAAATAATCACAATAAAATTTAAACAGGCTCTTATTTCCGATATTCCATTCCTCTTCAATATATTAGGCATATAATACGATTGTCCCAACCCGAAAGAAACGTTCTATTTCACGATCAACTTTTGTGTTTCTGAAAACTCTCCCGACCGTACCTTGATGATATACGTACCGGAAGATGCGGGCAAGGCAACCGGAGTGACGGCGCCGACAGCCTTAACGCTGCTGATCTTGGCTCCGTTGATGTTGTAAACTTCTATCACCGCATCGGTTAACAGCTCCGGATCAATATCCAGCTGAACGGAAACGGATTCTCCTTTCTGCAAAGGATTAGGATACGCCTTCAAGCCTGTTGAGCTTTTCAACGCGATCGATTTGTTCCATGTGCGCAGCGTTTGTCCGTCTTTGGTTATCAGCTGTACCTCGTAATTACCGCTTAACAGGTCTGTTTTTTTCTGTCCTGCGGAATAGTATTGTCCGATACCGATTTCCGCACCGTCCTTAAACCATTTATACCCGACAAAATCGAATCCTCCGTTTGTCGTGCTGTTATCGTTCACGATCAGAGAGTTATTCCAACGGGTAACTACAATATCATCGAAATTGAAGCGTTTTTCTATTGTAACGCCATAATTGACGGAAAAGCCGCTACCGGCTTTCAACGTAAAGGTATAAACTTTATGGAAGGGTTGGGAAAGGCTTACCTTATAGGTGTTATCAGACAAAAGCGTTCCGCCGTAATATACTTCTATGTTGGAGTTTACGGGAAACAACTCTACGGTCAGATGAGAGCCTGCCTTACCTTCCGGCACAACATAGGTTTTGGTTATATCCCATTCTTCGCCGTCGATCTCTACCTTGGACAGGATATTGCCCAAAACGGTCAGGGTCGCTTTTTCAGAGACAACCTTTCCTTTAAGGTTAGACACTTCACAATAATATTCTCCCTGCGAAGCATTGTTCAGGTTGGTATCGGCTATCGTATAGGAGGGTTGATCCGCTCCCTCTATCGCGACTCCGTCCTTATACCACTGGTAAGATAAAAGACCTCCTTCCGCCGTCAGGGAGAAGGTGGCGGATTCTCCATAGTATTTGCTTATCGATACGGGTTGTTGGGTTATTTTCGGGGAGGTTAACGTTATAATGTTAACGATTATTTCTTTTTCCAGAAGTTTACCGTTGGAGTTTACTTTCAGGGTGAACTTTGTCTTTCCTTCGGCAACTTTGCGAGTGATCTTCAATGCATCACGGTAAATGGAAGCATCTATCAGCGCATTGTCAACACCGGTGAGAGATTTGACAATGGCAACGGACATATTGTCCTTATCCAGTATCTTGTCATTCAAGGAGATTATCGTATCCTGATAAACGGTAAGTTCGGAAAGTTCAATGGCAGGGTCATAATTATCGGGGAATACGGGCATTGCCGGAAACCAGTAATTTTGCTCCATTTCATAGGTCTGAAGTATTTTGCCTTCTTTATTCATGCGAATCGTTATATATTCCGGATCATTGAATTGCTTAAACAAAGAGGCGTATATTTCATCCGTAACGGGATGAATACGCACGGAAGCGCCGTAGATCCCCCAATCTTTCTTTTTATCAATAGTTCCTGTATTTATTATTTCCTTAAATTCTTTTTTATCAATATCGTAGCATATAATTCTTCTGGCATTAAACCATCCTCCATTATTTTTCCAATATATCTTATTCTCTGCCGTACTTGAAAAAAATCCGTCGGCTGTCCAGGCATACCATGAGTTGGGAATCTGCATTCCTGCAGGCAGGGATACACGGGTGCTGTCTAAGGTCCAGGGGTCAAGCCGTATCATATAATCACAGGAGCCGCCACCTCCTGATTGATTCTCAGCGACACTAAGCCATAGAATTCCGTCTTTTGATTGTACGACCGAACCGAATCCTCTTTGAAGCGTACCATCCTTTGGCGCCTGAATGGTAGTGATCACTTCGTCCTTAACCGGATCAATAACAAGAAGTCCTTCTTTCTGATGGACGGCAAACACTTTATCCGCTGCACGAAGCATTGTACCTATTTGTGCGCTGTACAAACCACCGGTATTACTGGTAGTTCCGGGAATCTGCGAACCGATTGTCATATTGTCGATATCAAAGGTAAAGATGCCGTTACTGGTACCTATATATCCTTTGTGCTCGTCTACACCTAAAAAAGATCGCCCGTCAGCGATAGAGACACCGTTGGCATTTTTTCCGAAATATTCAAATTCCTTGATGAGCTTCATGGTTGTGGCATCGCATACAGCCAAGCGGCTTCCGGGAACTTTGGCTCCGACATCCTGATACTGCTTGGACACCAGATAGAATTTTCCGCCGTAAATGGCTCCGTATTGCGTGGTACAGCCCAGCTCATGACCGGGATTTTCCTTCTTGAATATCCGATACGCCCAGGTTCCTTCATCTGACAGGAAATTGACCGTACTGTTGTTATGCCCGAACCAGTCTTCATTTACAAAAAACACTCCCTTGGTATAATCAACGGGAGTTTCCTCCGTTTTTGCATTTTTTAATGCAACGGATCCTTTCAGAGGCGGCAGATTCTTAGTCAGCTGGTTTTGTGCAGAGATGCCAAAACTTATGCAGAACATAATGATCGCCAGATTAATTTTTTTCATAGTATTTTTTTATTTTGTTGAAATTGATATTCCTAACAGATGAAGATCCTGAGCGCCTGAAATTTCGGTGGAGGTTTCTCCGAGCCAGCCGCATTCCTGATTCAGTCCGTTATATACTTTTACAAAATTCACTCCCGGAAGGTTAACTTTTTTTCCGTTCTCGTCCACCGCCCAATCAATGTCTATAGCCGATTCGTCGTCCGTATTGGGCGCATTGTCCGCATATCCGTAATCGAAAGAATACTGTACCCAATATTTGCCTTCGCCACTTTCTTCCACTGCGTTATCAGGTAATAATGTTCCTTTAAACGTGATCTTGTCTCCTTTGATCCATTCGGGATAATAACTTTGTGAATGATATTGGTTTTTCATCTTATACCCGGATTTTCCATGATTATCCGTCCAGTAGATATATTTAACATCTGTGGCATAAGATTCTTTTTCGTCCAGAACGGGTTTTTTATTGGGATCCGGGCGGTAATAGGTAATCTCATAGTTCTTTTTTGATTTCGAATGTTCACTGCCTGCAATTTCATACCATGGGTCATCGGGCAATCCGTTGGCATTCGCGTCGTATGAAACCATGATAACTCCGGGTTCGCAGCTTCCGCCTCTTTTGTTTGCGTCAGGGTTCGGATTGGCTGCCGCCCAGAATGCATTAGCCGAAATGCGAATGTCTCGTTTTCCGGGTACGTTCTCTACCGTGTGGTCGAATCCGAAGACAACATATCCTCCGAAGCCTCCCAAGGAAATCATTCCCGCCGGTTTTTCTCCTTTTATCATGTCTTCCGCTTTTTTCACCATAGTTTCATAGGTGTCTCCCGGTTCGTACTTGGGCAGTTCGTTGGTAAACTGTCCCACTGCCGGTATAAAGTCATATACCTTTGAGATATACGGACTCTTTGCGCTTTCCGGTTTCGGAACCGGATCATTGTCATCATCACTGCTGCACGCTACTGTAAACATGCAAACCGATACTGCCAGTAAATACTTAAAGTAAATTTTTCTCATATTTTTTGTTGATTTTATTTGTATACAAATGCGAAATGTCCGGGTATATTCCCGGCAGTTGTTTTCCATTTAAGCTTACCGTCGGGGGTAAAGCAATAAATATATCCCGTTACTACATAGTTTTGTGCGTCACAGACAAAGATCTCTTTTGTTTCGGGATTTACCGATAATCCGTAGGGAATCATTATTTGTTTTTCGGTTCCGTCGGTAATGAATTTATCGGTTATTTTCTTTTTGTTCTTCGTGTCCAGAATGCCGTAGGTTATGGAATTGCTGTTGGTCAGGTAACTCCATTCCACGCTGTAAAAGTACAGGGAATCGCCCATCATGCACATTTCGCTTACGGGGATATTCAATGTATCCGTCACCATGTCGGTCTTACTGTCTATAACAAACAGGTTGGAGGGAGTGTGGTAATAATCGCCCCGTGAGCTGACAAAGATATCGCCCTGTTTATTTATCTGCATACGAAGGAGATTGATGCCAACTTCGATTTTTTTTATCTCGGTGAATGTTTTCAGATCAACAACCGAAACGGTATTGTCATAATTGGGTACACGATACCCTCCCGAGTTGGCAACATACAGTTTTCCGTTATTTACTACCATTTCTTCCGGTTGGTAGCCAACGGTTACTTTTCTTGTCAGTTCAAGGGTCGTTGTATCTATTTCGGCAACGAATCCGACTTCCGCATTCGGATCAATGGCAACGGGTCCCGCGTATGAGCTGATGTATGCTTTGCCTTCATGAAATGCCATATAGCGGCAGTTGGGAACCGGTATCCCCTTGATGTGTTTAGTTGTTTTAACATCAAATACTTCAATGTAATGTGAACAGTTGATAACGGCATATGCTTTGCTTCCGTAGATCTTTATATCATTGCCTACATCGCCCAATTCTTTTACTATTGTGGGGTTTCGTTCCGAATATATATCCCGGGTATACACGCCTGTCGTATAATCGAAATAATCTAATGTGGCACGATTCATGCCCATATTGCCCTCGTTCAGCAAATAAAATCCCCGTATATTACCCTCCACCGCCGGCGGGGAAACCGGAGTTGAATCCGAATAATATACAACCTCGTCCTCCCGGCAGGAGACAAGGAAACAGAAGGATAAAATAACGGTTAGGTACACTATTTTTTTCATAGGCTTATATTTAATACAAATCTGAAATTTCGTCCCGGCATCGGGTAGTTTAATACAACATCGTAATATTGATCCAGAGCGTTGTTCATCTCTACGGAACCTTTTATCTTATACTTTTTGTAGGTCCATTCCTTTTGAATGGAAATGTCGTGGGTATACCACGGCTCAATGTGGTTTCTGGCTATATTGTTTACCGCCCCGTCATAACGTTCGCCGACATACATGAAGCTATAATTAAGAAACCATGTATTTCGGGAGATATTCAGAATGACGGAGCCGCTATGCCAGGGGGTGTAAGGAATCTGGTCTCCATGGGATGACATTTTCACTCCGTTTATCTTTGTGAAATCCTGAACTTTTGAGTATGAATATGTAAGGTTCGTATTTAGTTCCACCGTTCCGATATGTCCTTTTACCCCTAAAGTGGCGTCAAGTCCTTTCCCTTCAACTTTTCCCATGTTCGTCATCATCCATCGGAAATTACTTCCGGTCGGAGCCGCTATGATCTTATCGGTGACATCCATGTAGTATGCGTCTAATTGTACTGCCACCGCATTGAGAAAAGACAGGGTGAAGGATTTGTTATAACTGAATCCCAAATTGTATTGGTTGGTATATTCCGGCTTCAGGACGCTGTTTCCTATCTGGGTATAGTACAGATCGTTAAATGTCGGCATGCGGAATATTCTTTTGGCAAAGGCTCTGATATTGAAATCGTGTTTTTCAAAGGGACGATACCCGATGAATACAGCCGGAGCTAATTCGGATTTATCCGGAGATCCGGCATTATTCCTCACTTCTTCCGTAACGAAAGTTCCCAATATGCTTGTCTGGGCTTTCAGCTTTCCCAGATCCAGCGAGGAGGCTAATGAGCTCCAAAGACTGTATCGCTGCGGATAGGTAAACAGCGTACCAACACCCCGCATCGTCGCATTTAACTTGTTATATTGAAAATCGGCGGACAGGGATACATCCCATATGGGAGATATGGAGTATGCGTTAACTGCCGTCAGATAGAATTCCTGCTGATAATAGCTATTATCAAACTGCATTTTCTTCGTTACACTGCTTCCCATGAAAAGGACGGAGTCTCGTGACAGGTAGTGGGTGTAATCGTATGCATATTTTCCTTTTATCTGAAATTTGTATTTGCTCGTTATATCTTTTGTAAAACCTGCCTGTGCGAAAAAATTCTTATCACCCTGCCGTTCTCCGTTATACCAGACATTTTTCACAATAGCTCCGGGTAATCCTCTGTCCGAACCATAGTAATACAATTTGGTTTCCCAATGTCCGTTCTGTACGGTTCCGTATAATCCGCTTTCTATCCGCAGGGCTTCTATATCGCTGTTCCAACGGGTGGCAACCGTATCGTAGGCAACTGTGCCGTCTACGTTATTGCGTTTGTATCGGAATTTATATTTTCCATCCGATCTAATATATTCCGAACTTAGACTGAAATTCCATCGATCGTTGATCTTTTGCTCTAACCGCACCGAAGGGTTGATCAATTGTATCGAACCGGCTTTATACCGAACCAGAAGATTTGTTTTTTTGTTGTCTGCAAATTTGGGCTTCTTTGCCTTGATATAGATCGCCGAAGCGGAGGCAAAGTCTTTGGCTGATTGGAAAATCTCACTTTTCTGCCCGTTATACAACGATATTTCATCCAAATCGTCCAATGAGAATTTTCCTAGATCGACCACTCCGTTTTGGGCATTTCCTAACTGTATGCCATCATAAAATACGCCTACATGGGTGCTTCCCATATTGCGCACATTGACGGTTTTAAGCCCTCCCATGCCGCCATAGTCTTTTATCTGGACGCCGGCAAAATAACGCAATGCATCTGCAACGGAATGACTGTTGAGCTTCTCTAACTGTACTCCGGTAAGTTTCTGGGAAGGAATGATTTTTTGGAAAGGTCTTGCTATTACAACAATCTCTTTGAGTTGCCGCAAACTATCTGATCTCTCCTGTGCGGAAGCAAGGACAGAGAAACAAAATAAACCGGTTGCGAACTGTTTTTTTATGATACTAAATCTAAATAACATCTTATTAAAATTCTAACCGCTTGCAGAAAATTATACAGGGAGATTAAATCACAAAAAAAGTAAGACTGGATGTAAATCAGTATTTTTTTAAATCTTGTGTTCTTCAGCTCTATTTCCCGAAAGCTTTGTTAACTATATAATAATCTCGGCAGGTCTTCTGACTTACTCCTTCTTTGAACGTCCTTCCCATTTCTCATTCGAAACAGTGGATTGAGTATTGTTCAAAGATCTTAGCGGAGCTTACAGCAGCGGGTCTGTTCAGGATTTGCACCTGATTCCCTTTTCATCACGTTTCCGAAGATACGGAATTGTGACACCAAAATCTGAAGCCAAAGGTACAAAAGATTTTAATACACCGTAATAAATATTTTCAATTATTTTAGCTGAGCAGGCTTAAATTTTGAAGATCTTCAACGCGTTTTCTGTAGTGATCCTCCCGATTTCTTCCGGAAGAATTTCATAAATATCGGAAAGTTTTTCTGCAACTTGTTTTATGTAGGCCGGTTCATTTCGTTTCCCCCGATAGGGAACCGGAGCCAGATAGGGAGAATCTGTTTCCAGAACAATATGCTGCAAAGGTATTTCTTTTAAAAATTGATCTATTTTCCCGTTTTTAAAGGTAACCACTCCTCCTATTCCTAAAGAAAATCCCAGTTCTATGGCTTCTTTTCCCTGCTCTAAAGTTCCGGTAAAGCAATGAAATATTCCCTGTATTTCCGGTGATCTTTCTTCCCGTAGAATCTTCAACACTTCTTCAAAGGCTTCTCTTACATGAATAACTATAGGAAGTTTATACTCCTTTGCCCATTGGATCTGCTTTCGGAATGCCTGCTGCTGAATTTCCAAGGTAGAGGTATCCCAATATAGATCCAATCCAATTTCTCCTATGGCAGCAAAGGATTCTTCGGTTAACTTTTTTTCTACGAAAGCCAGTTCTTTTTCGTAAGTATCCGGTTTTACGTCGCAGGGATGAAGTCCTGCCATCAGGAACATAGTTTCGGGATACCTGTTTTTCAATTCCACCATACCGGAATAATGGGAGGAATCGATGGAGGGGAGATAAAATCGTTCTACTCCGGCATCCATCGCCCGCCGGATCACTTCATCGCGATCTTCGTCAAATGATTCCAAATATAAATGGGTGTGGCTGTCTATCAGTTGCATTTTTAGTGTTTAAATTATACTGTTACGAATTAATACGATTCATTCATTCTTTTTCTTAATACCATGTATTCTTCCTGAAAGGCTCCCTGAGGCAGGAACGGTTCTACTTCCTGAATGTCTTTAACGGTGGTATAAAGAAATTTTTTGTATGCAATCGTATGGGTATTCCGGACTTTGTGTTGAAGCGAGGAATTGATCTTTTTTACGGTTTCCATCACAGGAAATACTTTTGGGGAGATATGCGCATCTCTGAATTTTTCCCAAATATAATCGACAGCCATATCATTCGGGTGAATGAGATCGTCTTTATAGAACCGATAATCCCGTAGGTCATCCATCATAAATTCATACGAAGGAAAATATTCGCAGTTGGCATAGGATTCCACTACTGAGTGTACGGCGTTGAGCAGCCTCGACTTGCTTCGGTTATTTTCTATGATTCCGTCTTTGATATGGCGCACCGGACTCAGAGTAAAAAGGATCTTCATTCCTTTTTTCCCTATATTCGTCAACATCTCCACTATATTCTTCAGGGATGTTTTTATCTGATGATCTTCCAGTAAGATTTTTGAAAACTGAGAATTGGGAACTTTATGACAATTGGCTACCATCAGGTCATATTGTCTTAATTTGTACACAAAAGCAGTTCCCAAAGTGATAATGATCATATCTGCCTCTTGCAGGAATTTATTGGCGGTCTGTATATTTTTATTTATCCGGCTTACCAGTTTTTCCACAGAAATGTCATTGAAGGAGGAATGGTGATCCCAGCTTAAATATAATTCTTCGTATTTATAAATTTCAGAAGCCTGATATTCTTCCCGGGAATAGATTCTCATCAATGCGTTTTCAATAGCGGGAGGATGGAATAAAACGCCGAAAGGGTTATGCATCACCGAAAATTTGTATCCGGATAGTTTTTCGGAAATTTCCGTAGCAAAACAGGAGCCGATAGTAAATATCCTACTGGAATAATCTAATGTTACAGTTTGAGGATCATAGGTTAATTCTGTTCTGAATATCATAAAATTATTAACTTTCTCTAATGAGTAAATAATCCATCAATTCGTAAAAGTCTTGTTTTTTTTCTTCGGATGCCGTAATTTTTTCCAGACAATTCAGCGCCTGTTCGGTATAATCATTGATTAATTCCAGACATAATTTGTCTACATCCAAATCTTTAAATAGTTTCACTACGGTATGGATCTTTTCTGTTTTTTCTTCTTTGGAATCAAACCAAAAATCTAATTCTGCTCTCTGCTTTTCATTTCCCTGCTGTTTTGCAAGTATGTATAAAATGGTTTTCTTATTTTCACAGATATCCCCGGCATGTTTTTTTCCTACCACTTCATAATCACCGAAAACATCCAGATAATCATCCATCAATTGAAAGGCAATTCCCAAATGAAGTCCGAATTCATACAAATTTTCCGCATCTTCTTCATCGGCTTCCGCTACCAAGGCTCCCATCTTCAGGGCACAGGCGCAAAGCTCAGCCGTTTTTCCGGTGATCATATGAATGTATTCACCATATGAGACGTCATTTTGTTCTTCAAAGTTCATATCATACTGCTGTCCTTCGCATACTTTCAGAGCAGTATGGGAAAACAGTTGAAAACAGGGCTTAAACAGAGCGGGGTTTAGATCTTCCAGCATTTGAAATGCTTTTACCAGCAAGGCGTCACCGGATAAAATCGCTATATTTTCATCGTATTTCGTATGAACCGTCTCTTTTCCTCTCCGTAAAGCAGCCCGATCCATAATGTCGTCATGCATTAAAGAAAAATTATGAAAATATTCTATTCCTAATGCCGCTTTAACCGCCGGTTTCAAATCATCCTTAAACAAATTATACGCCATCAGCAGAATCACGGGGCGAAGCCGCTTTCCGCCTAAATGCAGTATATAGTTCATGGGTTCATATAACTGAGCCGGCTGATCCGTAAATTTATATTCTTCAATGGCTGCCTCAATTATATTTTTATATTTTTTCAAAAACCCCATCTTTCTAAAATTTATACAAAAATACTAATTTTCTTTATTTTATTGATATTTTGTTATTCTTCCCCTAAATTTATAGTATTTGGGAATCTGAATCGGGGGCACTGAAACACTGTCGATTGACCACGGTGAACGGTTTTTGAGACGATTTTCCGATAAAACGTTAACAGCGAAAATAAAAAGGCTCCTCCCCGTCATGAATGACCGGTCTGATTTTTTACAACCTTATTTCATCCTCTCCCAATATTGGTTTCTGCCGATCAGGGAGACTCCTATGTATCCTCTTACTTTTAATTTATTGCTGTTTTCAAAACTGATGGTACATTTATATTCTTTCCCTTTGGATGGGTCTAAGATTTTACCCCCTGTTAATTCTTTTCCTTCCAACGTCATACTCCGTAACATTTCCAAGCCCAACAAAGGTTTATTTTTACGGTCGTCCGTGCATTTGACACAATTATTATTGGTAGGTTTTATCAAGAGCTCAAGAATTTTTCCGTAATAATGATCTCCCTTTTTAAATATTTCTATAACGGCTTTGGGTTTTCCTGTTTCATCGTCTATATTTTTCCATTTCCCTGTAAAAGATTGTGCAAAGCATCCTGCATAGCTTATTACCACTAAGAGTATACCTGAAAATATTTTTTTTCTCATATTTTTTCCATTATAAATGAAGGAGCAAGATAACTTTTTTTCATGGTTAACGGGGATTTGAAATTCTTTTTTTGCTATTTAGTTAATCTATTTTAATAAATTTCCCGTATTTCCCGCCCCCTGTACCTACTATATTATTTTGTTTTTTTACCGGTTTTATTAGTAATAATATTATAAAAAACGAATTTATTCATTGTTTTATCTCAAAATAAATTTATGTTATTTATGTTTTAGGTTTATGATTAAATTTATTTTAAATTTGTATTATAATATTATGTATATTAGAAGATAAAATTATAACTTTGTTATTACGATAAATGAAACTTTAACTCAATAAATCAAACATCATGAAAAAATTTTTTACTAAACTTCTTTATGTCCCTTTGCTGGGGATGACACTTTTTGTGTTGTCGTGCAGTGGCGGAAGTGATACTTTTGAAAATGAGGTTGTTCCGCTTGAGAAAGGAGCTTCCGAAACGGAAGAATTGACTTCTTTTGATTACGATCAATTGGAAGAGTTAAGAAACCAGCTGGAAGATTCGGGTGTGGATGTCTCCAGTTTGGAATTGGGGGAAAGGCCGGCAGCGAAGGGACAGACGTTATCGCTTTCCGTTACAGCCTATAAAATCACCACAAAATCATATCATCCTAATCGTTCCGGAAGTCTTATCAATACATCCGGAGTTATATTGGTTCCTCATAAGAACTGGTTGAACAACAATACCAAGCATCGTATCATAGTGGCTCCGCCACCGACTTATACCTACAATCTTTCGGCGCCGTCAAATGCTTTTAAAGGATCCTTTACACATACCGACGACGGAATATATAGTTATCTATCTGTCTGGGCTTTACAAGCTCACATGGGATTTGTCGTTCTTATTCCTGACTATCCGGGATTCGGCTCTTCCTGGGGACAGTGTCAGCACCCGTATCGGGATCCGGAAGCTCTGTCAGTTTCTACGTTAGATCTGTTAAAAGCTTCTCAGACTTTCCTTTCTTCCCAAGGATATAAATACAAACCTGAATTAATAGTTACCGGTTATTCTTTAGGAGCATATGTCGCTATTTCACTGACTCGTAAAATAGAAACCACTCCTTCTCTCGGATTAAAGGTAGACCTGCTTGTTGCCGGAGGAGCTCCCTGCAATATAAAACAAATAGTAGATATTGTCAGAACCTCCAAATCTACCCCAAGCTCATACTATGTAGCGTATGCTTTATGGGGATTTAAAATGAATGCGAAGCCCTATATAAATATGGGCGATGTTTTCAATGAACCTTACGCCAGTCAGTCTTTGAAGTATTTTGACGGAACTTATTCCGATGTTGACCCATATTTCCCTCATAAAACCGCAGATCTATATAATGAAAATTTCATCAAAAATTTAGATACCGATCCGAAACTTGCTTACATAAATGACTTACTTAAAGATATTAGTATAAAACCATGGAAGAACAAATGTAGGTTTATAATGGTACATGGAACATCTGATGATCTTGTATATTATCAAAATGCGTATGATTTTGCTTACCAACAAGGTAAGAACGGAGGTAAGGTTACTTTTATTGATGCTCCTTTCTTCGGTCATACTACGGGAATAGCGCCTTACTATGCAAAAGCTACTTACTATACTCTTGTCTATAAATAAATTTATCATAACCCTATAAAAGATAGTATATTATATATAAAATAGAGCGCCTGAAAGGGCGCTTTTTTCTTATAGGTATATTGCCTGTTGAAGTCGGGTTACATCCGGTCAGGTTTGTTGTTGAGCCGGATTTTGCTGTTGATTTTAGTTCTACGGTATAATTACAACCGAATTCTTTGCATTCATAGCGATGTATCCCATTGAAAGCACCTGATTTAACTCTCTTCTCACAGGTACATTTCAGGCTTTTTTATGTATTTTTTTCTGCTAAAACACGAATTTATTTATTATCTTATTTCTAACTATCCTTATGTAATCCGTGTTTTAGGCTCATGATTAAATTTTTTTAAAATTTATATTTTATATTAGAATATAAATTATAACTTTGTTGTTATGATAAATAAATATAGTTATTTGATTTAATAAAAAAATTAGGCATTATGAAAAAAATTCTTACTAAACTTTTTTATGTCTCGTTGTTGGGGATGCTGTTCTTAGTGCTGTCATGCAGCGGTGGTAGTGATACTTTTGAAAGCGAAGTTACCCCAAGTGAGAAAGAAACTTCTGATTCGGAAGAATTACTTTCTTTTAATTATGATCAATTGGGAGAGTTAAGAGATCATCTGGAAGAGTCGGGTGTGGATGTTTCCAATCTGGAGTTGGGGGAAAGACCTGTTGCGGCAAAAGGTGAAGCGTTGCCAGCTAGTGTTATAGCCTATAAAATTACTACAAAATCTTATCATCCTAATCGTTCCGGAAGTCTTATCAATACATCCGCAGTTATATTGGTTCCTAACAAGACCTGGTTGAACCGCCTTTCCAAGCATCGTATCATAGTGGCTCCGCCACCAACTTATACCTATGATCTTTCGGCACCATCAAATGCCTTTAAAGGATCCTTTAAATTTACGGATGACGGAACATATAATTATCTATCTGTCTGGGCTTTACAGGCTAACTCGGGATTTGTTGTCCTTATTCCGGATTATCCCGGATTCGGATCTTCTCTGGGACAATGTCAACATCCTTATCTGGATGCGGAAGCGCTGTCAGTTTCTACGTTGGATCTATTAAAAGCTACTCGGACTTTCCTTTCTTCCAAAGGATATAAATACAAACCGGAATTAATAATTACCGGATATTCTTTAGGAGGATTTGTCGCTGCTTCACTGGCTCGTAAAATAGAAACCACTCCTTCTCTCGGATACGAGGTGGAACTGCTTGTTACCGGAGGAACTCCCTGCAATTTAAAACAAATATTAGATATTGCCAGAAACTCCCAAACCACTGAACGCTCATACTTTATACCTTATACTTTATGGGGGTATAAAATGAATGCACATCCGTACATAAAAGTTGATGACATTTTAAAGGAACCTTACGCCAGTCAGTCTCTTAAATATTTTAACGGATATGAAGCGGATCCTGATAAATATTTACCTAACAAACCTGCAGATCTGTATACTGAAGATTTTATCAAAAATTTAGATACCGATCCGAAATTTTCTCATATAAGATCCTTACTTGAGACAAACAGTCTGAAACCATGGAAGAACAAATGTAAATTTGTAATGATACACGGAACATCTGATGAGAGTGTATATTACCAAAATGCACTTGATTTTGCCGACCAGCAAAATAAGTCCGGGGGTAAGGTTACTTTTTTTGACGCTCCTCTCTTCGGTCATGTTGCGGGAATAGCGCCTTACTATGTAAAAGCTACTCTATATACTAGTTCCCATAAATAAGATATATTTTTGTAACCCTATAAAAGAGAGTATATTATATAAAAAAAGAGAACGCCTGAAAGGGCGTTCTTTTTTATACGTATTTGTCGGTTGAAATCGGGTTATATCCGGTCAGGCGTGTTGAGCTAAGTGGTTTAGATAGAGCTCTCTTAATCCTTTAATGGTATGAAACCGGTCGTATATGTTTATCCTGTTGGTCAACGGAGCGAAAATATGTCCCGTGCCTCCGGTTGCAATTACATAAGTTTCTTCACCCAATTCCGTATTGATCCGGTCTATCAATCCTTCCACCATGCTGACAAAACCGAAAACAATACCGCTTTGCATGCTTTCATCCGTTGTCTTTCCCAGCACCTTTTTAGGGATTCTCATTTCCACATCTGAAAGTTGCGCAGTGGCACTGATCAATGAATTTAAGGATGTAACTACTCCGGCTGCTATGATAGCGCCACGAACTTCACCGTTTTTATCTACACAAATGAGAGTTAAAGCGGTACCAAAATCTACGATGATCTTAGTTCCTTTATATTTTTTATGAGCGTAGTATACGTTGGCGTATAAATCGGTTCCCATCTGGGGAGATGCGGACAGTAGTTCCGTAGGAGTATTCCTGTTTACCAGTACGGTTCTTACATTGTGCAGCCGCGACAGGGATTTCCTTACCGGATAGGTTAGATGGGGAACGACAGAACCTACGGCTATTTCCGTTATATCATCGGTACTAATTCCATAGTTCTGATACGTCATATTAAACTGGGAAAAAAGCTCATCCTCGGTTTTATAGGGCTTTGTGTTCATCACCCACGAGTGGACACAATCCTCTCCTTTAAAAATACCAAAACGTATGTTGCTGTTTCCGATATTTACGACTAAAAGCATATTTTTTTATTGTTTAGGATGTACATTGTTGTTATAATTAATATCTCCCAAACGTTGAGAGGGATCTATCATCATGAATTTTATTTTATCAGGGGAAGCGGGAATTTCGAAAGAATATTCCTTTTGCGTCCATTTCCAATAAGGTAATATTTTTGAGGTTGCCGCATACTTTTGTTTTTTAGAATTATGCATTATGTTTAGAGGGATATTATAGATCTCCTGAGAATTATCGGTGTAAATAACAAGTACCTCAACGGGCATAGGGAAATCCCCTGAATTTTCCAGAGTAACAACGGTATTTTCTCCTTTTTTCTCAACCTTCTTAATTGCATAATCAATCTGACGGGTAGTATAGGTCATGTAATTCCAATACCACTTCAAATCCATTTGGGATATTTTTTGGGCTATATGTATGAAATCCCGGTCGGTAGGATGTTTGAATTTCCAGGTTTCAAAATATTCCTTCATTATTTTCGAAAAATTTTGTTCCCCTACGATATAGGCTAAACGTACCAGAAACATCTCCCCTTTGGTATAGGAGGCTCTGGAATAAGCATTGTTGGCTTTATAATGATCGGCAAGTAGTCCCATAACCTCCTCCTTCCCGGATCTTGCAAAAGAAGCGTACGCATTAACGGCTTTAAAATAAGGATTGGGAAAATTTTTCACGCTTTCGGGGAAAATGGATGCCATTACCATGTCTTCGGCATAAGAAGTAAATCCTTCGTCCATCCAGGCACGCATACTTTCATTCGTGGCTAATACCTGTTGAAACCAAGAGTGAGAAGCCTCATGAAACATAAGACCTGCCAGATCCTCTAAAGATTCCGCATTTCCCATGATCATAGTGCACATTCCGTACTCCATACCTCCGTCTCCTCCTTGTATAAAAGAATAAACAGGGTAGGGATAAGCTCCGAAATTTTCCTTCATGATTTGAAAATATTGTGGGATAATGGCTTTAGATCCTTCCCAGTATTTGGTTTTTTCAGATTTTTGATAGACCAGATACACTAAAGGGCCTTCCGCTACCTGCAAGCTTTCCACGGTATAATCCGGATCCGCCGCCCATGCAAAGTCAAGGATGTTTTCCGCCTTGAAGTGCCACACTATTTTGTTATTCCTGACAACAGGCTTTGCTTTTGCCGTATATCCTTTCACTTCCTCCGGATTTTGCAATACACCTCCTGCGCCGACGATATAGTTTTTATCAATAGTAATTTTCACATCGTAATTCCCAAAAACTCCCTGAAATTCTCTGGCTATATAGTCAAAAGTATGCCATCCTTCATAGTCATATTCTACTGCTTTAGGATACCATTGGGTCATGGTGAAGTCTATACCTTCCGAATTATTTCTCCCCGATCTTCTTATCTGTATCGGCACCTGAGCTTCCCATTCCATATCGAAAACCGTGGTGGAATGCGGGAGAATGGGACGAGCTAATTGTACTTTCAAAAGGGTTTCTTCCACTGTATATTTCACAGGGATTCCTTCCTGTTTCAGAGAACTGATCTTTTGGTATCCCGTTTCGTTTGATTTCAATTGAGAGACTCGGGAAATTCCGTCAGGAGTGATCATTCTTCCATCCGCATTCTTTCCCAGCTGCTGAAGCCTCTGATCCATCATGGAATTAGGCTGAAAAGCATTCCAATATAAATGAAAATAAAAAACATACAAAGTATCGGGAGAATTATTCGTGTATTTGATATTTTGAATTCCCTTGTATTGGAAATTTTTAGCATCAACATTTATATCCATTTTGTAATCAGCTTGTTGCTGATAATACGCATGGATTTGAGATTGAAGGGAAAATCCCGTCACTATAAAACAGATAAAAAATAGTTTTTTCATTGTGAAGGTTATTAATAGGTTATAATTTAAAAATAAAATCAATGGTCTCGTCAAAAGAATTCATTAATCCATTTTTCAGCTGCCGTGGAAGGGTTAACTGCGAAGGATTCCACTTCTTCTTTTATTTTATCGGTTTGATCCTGTAACTTGTGTTTTTCTTTTATTTTTTCCATGAAATAGTAGAAAAGTAAATGTTCAAACCGCTGTAAGAATTGTTTTTTTCTTTGCTCGTAGAAATAGTTACTTTCTTTTGCGTGAGTGAAAAAATCCAAAATACTGTTCCAACATTTATCAATATTTCTGTTGTCTATGGCAGAGCCCAGAATTACAGGAATATCCCATCCCGAGAATTTTTTTGGCATCAGTTTCAGAGCGCGGATAATGTTAGCCTGAGAATCAATGGCTGCACGAGAAGGTTTTTCATCTACCTTATTGATAAACACTACATCCGCCATTTCCATAATTCCCCGCTTGATTCCCTGTAATTCATCTCCCGTGAAAGCTATGGTAAGATATAAAAAACAGTCGCAAATTTCAGAAACCGTTATTTCGGACTGACCGACACCTACGGTTTCAATAAGAATAATATCGTACCCGGAAGCTTCACAAAGCAATACGGTTTCAAAAGTAGAAGAAGAAACTCCGCCTAAGGTTCCGGAAGATGGGGAAGGGCGTATAAAAGCGGAAGGGTTCTTTGAAAGCTCTTCCATTCTTGTTTTATCGCCCAGAATACTTCCATGCGAAATATGACTGCTGGGGTCAATGGCAAGCACGGCAATTTTATGTCCCAAAGAAATAAGGTATAAACCTAAGGCTTCTATAAAAGTACTTTTTCCGACCCCCGGAATTCCGGTAATTCCTATCCGGAGCGCATTTCCCGTATTAGGGATTAACTCCTGCAACAATTTATTAGCGTAATTCCGATGTTCGGCCTTACGGCTTTCGGTCAGGGTGATAGCTTTGCTTAGTGCTGCTAGATTTCCTTTTAGTATATTTTCTTTTAATTGGGTTAGTTCAGGAAGTCGGGTAGCCATTTTTAAATTCTTTTTTTATAAAATACTAATGTGCTTCCAAAGATAATAAATCTTGTCGTATAAATAATACCTGATCTTTGATTACTTCCCATCCGGCACGAAGTGTTTTTTCTTCCATATCTTCGGAACGACCGACGATTTTCGGCTATTGCTTTGAATATTTTTAGAATAAGTGTATTTTTCAACCATTGGGAAAAGGGTGGTACAGTGTCATTATGAGTGGTTGTATTGTACAGGATACACTTCAAAAAAGTTTTTTAAGTATGGATTACGCGGTCATTCTTTTTTAGTTGTAAAATTTATTTAGGATGACAGGCGCAGAAAACTAATAATTACATTAAAATTAGTAAATTCGCCAAAAATTAAATTTAGACAATGCATATACCAGATATACCTAGTTATTATGCCCTTAAAGCAATTCATATTATCTTTATGGTGAGCTACTTTGCCGGAATTTTTTACTTGATCCGGATTTTTGTTTATTATATCGATACTAAAGAAAAACCTGAGCCTGAAGGAGAAATTCTCCGAAAACAATATACTTATATGATATCTCGCTTATGGGATATTATTACGGTACCGGCAGGAATTATTATGGCCGTCACCGGGATTCTTATGATGATCAATACCCGGGGAGACATTAGTTTTTATATTTTAAGAGAACCTTGGTTTCATATAAAACTGGTTTTTGTTATAGGATTGGGTCTTTATCATTACTGGAGTTGGAGATGTATCAAAAAAATCATTAAAGGGGAATTTCATACTACCTCGGTTCGGTTAAGAATGATGAACGAGGTGGCTACGATCATTCTTTTTGCAGTGGTGTTTATGGTGGTTTTTAAAGGATTCTTCATGGGAATGTGGCTGAGCTTATTAATCAGCTTTATTGTTCTGGTATTCGTGATAATGCTTGTAGTGAAATTTGTAAACAGAAGAAAGAAAAAGTAATAAATACAGTATGTTTTCAATCTTTAAAAAAGAACTTTGGTCTTATTTCGGGACATTAGGGGCGTACATTGTCGCTACTGCTTTTTTATTGATTTGTTCTTTATTCTTATGGTTTTTTGATAACGATTTCAATGTCTTCAATATAGGGCTGGCATCGTTAAATAATTTTTTTGTGCTGGCTCCGTGGATACTTATGTTTTTAATTCCGGCGCTGACCATGAAAAGCATCGCCGAAGAAGAGCAGAACGGAACGTTGCTATGGCTTTTTTCCAAACCCATATCCGTCTTATCCATAGTTATCGGAAAGTATATTGCTATATTAGTATTGGTTTTATTTTCGCTGTTTCCCACACTGATCTATGTATACACTGTTTTTATGATCAGCATGCCTGAAGGGAACGTTGATCTGGGGACGATTTTTAGCGGGTATATAGGCTTGCTTTCCCTATCCGTGGCTTTTGCGGCAATAGGTGTTTTCTCCTCTTCTTTGGTGAAGAATCAGGTGTTGGCTTTTATAACGGGAGTATTTTTCTGTTTTTTCTGTTTTTTCGGATTTGAAAATCTTGCCTCGTATAATTTGTTGGGAAACCGGGATTATATCTTACAAAGAATAGGGTTTTATCAGCATTACATAAGTTTCACAAAAGGAATCGTAGATACCCGTGATTTAGGATATTTCATCTTTTTTGTTTTTCTTTTTATTTTACTTTCAGTCCAACTGATTAAAAGAAAAAAATAATGGAGTTTATAAAGAAAAATACAGGTCTGTTATTTTTGATACTGTTGGGATTATTTCT
Organism: Flavobacteriaceae bacterium; assembly: GCA_031276535.1. Classification (GTDB taxonomy): domain Bacteria; phylum Bacteroidota; class Bacteroidia; order Flavobacteriales; family Weeksellaceae; genus Apibacter. Next base: position 14,399 of record JAISMV010000137.1, on the reverse strand, counting down.
AACATCGGGCTTTCTATATAACCGGTTTGATCTAACCTCGGATAAAAGATATACCCTGACGGATACCACAAGGAAAATACTTGAAAAAGTAGATGAACCTATGGAAGTGGATGTGTATCTGGAAGGAGATTTCCCGGCGGATTTCAAGCAATTACAATCGGAAACACTGAGTATTTTAGACGAGTTTAAAAGAATCAACCCTCATATTACCTACAAGTTGGTAGATCCCATAAAAGAGAAAATATCACAGGACACATTGCAGGGGATGGGAATGTCTCCCTCAGCCTTGAAAGTGGAAAAGGAAGGAATATCTACCCAAATAATTTTATTTCCCTATGCTACCATTAAATACAAAGGATACGGACATACGGTACCTTTAATAGTAGAACAGGCAGGAATAACGGCAGAGGAGCAGATGACAAGATCCGTTGAGAATTTAGAATATGGCTTTATCAGCGCCATAGATAAACTTTCCAACGATCATTTGAAAACCGTAGGCATTCTGGTAAATCAGAAAGAACTGAATAAATTGGAAATGTTTAGCTGGGTAGACCGGATCATTCAGAGTTACAACTTCGGACCTATTTTTCCTAAAGACGGTCAATCCCTGAAATTGGGAGATCTGCCGAATATGCAAAAGTTTGATGCCCTTGTTATAGCAAAACCTCGAAAAGCATTTACAGATGAAGAAAAGATAACTATTGACCAATACATTATGAGAGGCGGAAAAACTCTGTGGGCAATAGATCAGGTAAGCGCCGATATGGATACTTTGTTGAATTCCAGTAAAATATTAGCATATCCGTATACCCTGAACCTGACAGATCTGTTGTTTTCTTATGGGGTAAGAATCAATTCGGAAGTGATAAAAGACATTCAAAACCCGGCTTATATTAATGTGCAGGTAGGAGAGATACAAGGTAACGCTCAAAATGCAAAGGTTCCATGGGTGTACTTCCCTTTAGGCTTTTCCTTAAACAATAATCCTATTACAAAAAATATAAATCCGGTATGTTTTCAATTCCCCTCACCTATTGATACGTTGGACACTCCCGGAGTGAAGAAAACCATTCTGTACCAAAGTTCTCCCTATACAAGTACGCAGGGAGTGCCGTCATATATTTTGCTGGAAGAAGCAAAAGTGTCCGACAGAGACAGCATCAATCTGAACATTTATAATAAAGGTCCGAAAATAATGGCTGTTTTGATGGAAGGAAAGTTTACCTCTGCCTATAAGGATAGAATCGAGTCTTCGGAAGTTCAAAATTTTGTTCCCCTTTCCCGGTCGAATAAAATGATCGTTATTTCCGATGGAGACATAGCCCGGAATCAGGTGATAAAAGGACAACCCTTACCTTTAGGCTTTGATTATTCTACCGGTGTTACGTATGGAAACGAAGAGTTTTTGATGAATGCACTGGATTATCTGTTGGATGACAACGGATTAATGTCGTTAAGGAACCGGACCATACAGATGCGGTTGTTGAACAAACAAACTCTGGTAATGGACAGGCTTTACTGGCAGTGGTTTAATCTGACAATCCCCATTGTGTTTGTTATGATTATCGGTTTGGGAATTATATTTTGGAGAAGAAAAAAATTTAGTTGAAAAATAATGGCTGTTTTATATTTACTTCCCGCATATTTAGGAGAAACTTCTCCTAAGGAAATATTTTCGGAACAGGAAATAAACATCCTAAAACGATTGAAATTTTTTATCGCTGAAAATGAAAAAACAGCAAGAAAATTCATTAAATATCTTTGTCCCGAAGTAATACAAAACGAACTTTCGTTTTCCGTATTAGATAAAAGAACGGCAGAACAGGAAATAGAAGAATTATCCCAACCGTTAAAAGAAGGAAAAGATATGGGATTGCTGTCGGAAGCAGGATTGCCCTGTATTGCCGATCCCGGGAACTTATTAGTAGCCTGGTGTCATAGAAATGAGGTGAAAGTGGTTCCCGTTAACGGACCGTCATCCATAATTTTGGCATTAATTTCCAGTGGGTTAAACGGACAACACTTTACGTTTAACGGATATCTTCCCATAGATTCCGTAGAAAGAAAAAAAACCATACAAAAACTGGAAATGACAAGTAAAATCCAAAGATCTGCTCAGATATTTATGGAAACGCCTTACAGAAACTCCTCTTTATTGGATGATCTGTTAAAATATTTAAATCCCTCCACCCAACTTTGCATAGCCACGCATATCACACTTCCTGATGAGTTTGTAAAAACCGCAACCTGTAAAGAATGGAAAAAAAAGAAACCCGATCTGCACAAAAAGCCCACTATTTTTATCCTTCAGGCATAAATATTACATACACTTATTCTTTTTTTATTCTGTATAAATAACGGTTTATAAAAACGTCCTATATACACTATAAAATAATTTGATTGGTAAAGAATATAAAAATAAAATAATATTTTTTATCTTTGTAAAAGAAAGTAAGAGATTTTCTTGAGTTTTTTAAAATACTCTTTTAAAAGACAACGTTACATCACTGAAGAGTAATCACTTTCTCATTTTTTTGTGGTTTTAGTTTGAGGTCGCTCTTTGCGGCCTTTTTTTGTTTAAAACCATTTGATTTCCGGTTTTAAATATGTACTCAAACCTGTAATTTATGAATTGCTAATTCAAAATTAGCCTTTTGAAAAGATTTATGCAATTTTTTTTCATAATTCATCAGCTGTACGAATAGAGCCATACGTGCTTTTTGTTAGTCTAAAATACTGATTTCTCAGGCATTTTTACAGTTATTTGATTCTTTTGATTACGGAAATCCTTAAAGAAAAAATAAACACTGGTCTTATATTTGTACTTTTATTGTGTTGAAAAAGACAAAATGAATAAAATCTTTTACTTGTTTCTGTTAATCTGTACAGGTCTTTTTGTGGAAGCCCAAACCTATAAATTGCATCTGAAACCCGGAAAGAACCGGATCTTTATTGATTCGGTTTCCATTAACGGAAAGCCTGTTTCAGGCGTTTTTGTCTTTGACACCGGTTCCGGTGAAACGGTTATCTTTTCAGAAAGCGCTTTGAGCTCTTCCCTCAGCTATAAAAAGAAATGGAAATTACAGAGATACAGCAACACGTATTATGGTAAAAAGAAAACTTCCTACGGGCAGTTTTCCGAAATACAGATAGGAGAACTGAAGCTGAAAAATGTTGAAATCGGAATAATGGACTGGGAAGAGTTCAACAACCCTTGTTTCGAAAACCGGATAATAGGGGTGATAGGCTTGGATATTATAAAGAAATACCACTGGTTTTTCGACCTGAAAAACCAGACCGGATACGCTTCCGAAGAACCTGTAAATAATGAAGGATACAACTACTTTGATCTAAAAAAGTCGTTCAGCAAATTGTATGTTTATACCGACAAGACTTTTCTCAAAAACAATCCGTTTCAGAAAAGCAAATATTTATTAGACACGGGAAATCCCTCATCTGTAGTTATCCGCTACGAAGACGGGAAAAATTGGAAAAAACTTCCGAAGGGAGTTCAAATAAGTATGGAATTTTCAAATGTCATCACAAAAAGTCTCTTTTATCCGGATGAGGTGAACCTCAACAATACAAACTACATAAAACAAATCCAGTATTCCAGTAATGCGAAAACGACCTTGGGATTAGGTTTTTTCCAACAAACGAAAATCATAATCCCCAAAGGACTCAGGAAGATTTACTATACGGACTTAGCTGCTGATACTCCCCTTTATGTATCCAAAACAGGTTTCAACATAACCAAAAAAAAGAACAACGATATAAAAGTATATGTTTTATACAAAGACAGTCCGGCAGAAAGATCAGGATTGAAATTGGGGGATGTTATCCTACAGATCAACAATAAAAACCTGTCTGATATTGATTGCTTAAAACTGAACTATTTTATGAAAGAAGAGTCGGAAAAAGATAAAATGATTCTGAAATTGAAAAACGGAAAAATAATCACATTGTTACTGAATTGATTTATTCCGGTCAAGAGCGTATCCGATAAATTTTTTGGTGAGAGAAGGAATTATATTCTTTTTGAAAATTGTTTTTCTGTTTTTGGTAACAGGAAGTATTCCCTTTTCATCACTTAATATAAATAATTCATCTGCTGATTGAGTTAAAAAAGGGGAGATGTTTTCTTCCCTATAGATAAAATCGGTTTTCTCCCGTAAAAAAGAAATGAAATTCTTTTTAAGAACAGAGATTAAAGCGCCTTCGGAGGCAGGATTGGAGTAAATATTGTTGTCCTGGATAAGGAAAATGTTTCCGGAAATAGATCGTGCTATTCTTTTTTCGTGATTAAGCAGTATAACCTCCTGCAGATCATTCTCCCGAACATATTGTAAAGCTACGGTATCAATAGGGTGAAAGACCGATATTGAAGATAGAAGATTAGGATAGATAAGGATTTCCTTATAAATATCTATTTCGTTTTCGGTGTCGGATAGAAAGTTTTGATGAGGTAAAAATTCTATGATAAAAGAAGTGTCCTGTTCCGGATCCCTGAAAACAGTTATTTTTATTCTTCCTTCTGAGATATGCATTTCATCAGACAATAACCTCAATTGACTTTCAAACATTTCGGGGGTATAGGAAAGAGGGATCTTTATTCTCATTTTTCTTAAAGATGCCATAAGCTGAAAATAAACATCTTCCCAAAAAAGAAACTTATTTTGGAAAAACCAGCAAAAACCAGCAACAAAATCACCTGAAAAATAATTTTTTTTAGTGTAATTTACAAATAGATCTTCTTCTTCTATGCAGTTTTGGTTAAAAATAATTTTCATATTAAAGCCATAATAAAGAAAACATTCTTCTCTGCATGGAAAGAAGAACGGATAAAAATGAATGATAGAACCTATGAACCTATGATCTTTCTAAGATCGTCAATTAAATTAGTCCAATATAGTTTGGAATGTTCCAAATCATCTTCTTCGGCAAAATCAGTAATGACCAAAGCCACATCATTGGTAACATCATCAACGTTAATGGCCAATTCCCAAAAACACTTAGTACCCTCATCTTCTTGCCATCTAAAGCGTACAAAGGATTCTTCCTTGTATCGGATCAAATTTGCCGTTTCTTCCTGTCCTCCCCAAACAAACGTAAATTCATCTCCCCTCTCAGTTACTTCATCCGCAAGCCATTCACTCATACCTGAAGAAGTTCCTATGTACTCAAACAAAAGAGTAGTGGAACATTTCATGTCAAATTCCAACTGATATTTTATTTTATTCATATTTACAAAAATTTTAGTTCGCAATATATAAATTTGTTCCATATTTAAAAAATATAATGGAAAATATCTTTATGTCTAATTATTTATAAATTCCGATTTTCACATCTGACAATCAATAGTTTATTGAGGCGTTTTAAAAAGATTTAAAAAGCTAATAAAAATCATATAACAGGCAAATTTAAAATTAAAAGGGATAAGTTTTATTAGAAATAGTCTTAAAAACAGATTTTTTTTTTCACAAAATGCATGAGTTTAAAATAATATATTTACATTTGTAGAAATAAAAAGTAAAATAAGCCTATCGAATAAAATTCTACTCTATATAATATTTAATACTGTAGGGTATGATAAAAAAAACCGACAGCGAGTTAGTTCGCGCTTATGTCAACGGGAAAGAAAGTGCTCTTGAAGTGTTGTTGCACAGACATAAGGTAAGGGTGTACAATTACATCAACAGAAAAGTAAATAATCCGGAACTTACAGAAGATTTATTCCAAGATGTCTTCATAAAAGTTATTTTAACTTTAAAAGAAGGAAAATACAACGAGGAAGGGAAATTTCTGCCGTGGGTGTTGCGGATTTCTCATAATCTGATCATTGATCATTTCAGAACTTTCAAAAAGACCAAGATCATTAATGAATCTTGCGGACAAAATGAAGATTATAATATTTTTGATTTTGTGAAAATTTCAGAGTCCTCTATTGAAGATCTGATGATCCGAGAGCAGACTAATATTGACCTTAAAAAATTGATAGACTTTCTCCCCTATGATCAGAGAGAAGTATTAGAACTTCGATTCTATAAAGGTCTTAGCTTCAAAGAAATAGCAGAAGAAACCCATGTAGGGATCAATACCGCCTTAGGACGGATGAGGTATGCGATTATAAATCTGCGAAAGTTAATTGAAAATAAAGGAGCTTTCATATAATAAAAGTTAAGAGGTTATCGTTTTAGTAGTATATGAACAACTAAAAGATGATTTCTATGCACAAAAATTTTATCAACTTTTCTGATGAAAGCCTAAAGCCTTCTGACTATACAATCAAGTTTTTACTAAATTTTTCCAAAAGTATACAAACTGTCAAGTTTAAAAAAAATAGGAAAATGATACTGTACTGTAATTAAACAGTACAGTATTTTTTAGTGTTCCGGATTACGTTATGCTTTTGGGGAGATAGGTTTAAAACAAGAATACCGACTAAAAAAACTCTCCGGCTGTAAGCAGTTTATCCTTGATTTTGCGTTTAACCGGAGTGTCAGTTCTTTCAAAATTTCTTTAATCCGTAGATGGCACTGTCTAGTAATAATCACTCCTCAAAACTCTTCCAGAGGTTATCATTTTGAGGAACCGGAGCAGTTAAGATTATTTTTTCCTTTTTTACCGGATGAAGGAATTCTATTTTACGAGCCAAAAGATGAATACTTCCGTCCAAATTTGAACGCTCAAATCCGTATTTCAAATCTCCCTTAACAGGAATGCCCATAGCGCTTAACTGCGCACGAATCTGATGATGCCGACCGGTTTCCAAATCAACTTCCAACAACAGGTAATTTTCAGATTGTTTAATGATGCGGTACGTTAAAATTGCTTCTTTTGCCCCTTCCGTAGGTCGTTTATACACAATTGCCTTATTGTTCTTTTCGTTTTTTTTGAGATAATGTACCAATCGTTGCGTTTCAGGGATGTCGGTCTTCTTTACCACTGCCCAATAGGTTTTTGTAATTTCCCTTTTTTTCAGCATTTCGGTTAACCGGCTCAAAGCTTTGCTTGTTTTGGCAAAAATAACTATCCCCGAAGTAGGGCGGTCTATACGATGAACCAACCCCACGAATACCTTTCCGGGTTTGGCGTATTTTTCTTTAATGTATGACTTGACTTCATCCACAAGCGAAATATCTCCGGTTTTATCTCCCTGTACAATTTGTCCGGATTTCTTATTGATTATCAACAAGTGGTTGTCTTCAAAAAGGATTTGATCTTTCAGCATTTCGAAATAATCAGTGAATTTATGATTAAAAACTTTTTTCTTTATTCCTAAGATATTGACTTTTTACATGAGCAGATGATATTGGTTTTCAAAGTAAAAAGTCTTCAAAATTGTCGGGAGTTATGACCTTCAAATGTTCCGCATGATATGCCTGCTTAAACGATGGATTGATCTTCACCTTTGCATGAGGACTCCATTTAATTTCATAAGCCGTGATTTTTCCGTCGGTTTCTTCAATATAATCAATTTCATTTTGGTCTTTTGTCCTCCAAAACCATGAATTTACCCAGAGTTCATCATAATGCAATTTCTTCATCCTCTCCGAAATAATAAAATTTTCCCATAAGGCGCCTTTGTCATTTCTCATTTCTATCTGGTTAAAATTAGCTATCAAAGCATTGCGAATTCCATTATCGTAAAAATATATTTTTTTGCTTTGTTTCAATTCATTGCGCAAATTTCTTCGAAATGAACCCAATCTGAAAATGATAAAGGTTTTTTCTAAAAGCAGGATATATTTTTCAATTGTTTTAGGATCCAATCCGCAAATATTTGATAATTCATTATAAGACACCTGATTACCGATTTGAAAAGCAAGTGCCTGCAACAATTTTAGCAAACTATCGGGTTTCTGAATTCTTTCCCATTGTAAAATATCTTTGTATAAATAACTGTCTGACAACTGTTTCAGAATATCTTTTTCAGAACCATGATTGATTACTACATCCGGATAATATCCATAAAGTAAACGGTGGGGCAGCATCCTTTTTTCCTCCAGTATCCCATGATGATCAACCATTTCCTGAAAAGAAATAGGAAATAGAGAAAATTCCCATTTTCTCCCTGTTAGCGGTTCATTAACGAGATTGTTCAATTCAAAAGCAGAACTTCCCGTTGCAATCAACTGTATGTTTTTAATTTCATCTGTAATTAGCTTCAGACGCAATCCGATGTTTTTGATGCGTTGTGCTTCATCAATAATAATGGTTTTGTTATTCCCTATAAGCGCTTTTAACCGTGTTGCAGAAGCATTTTTAAATATATTTTGAATATCCGTTTCATCTCCGTTGAGCCATAAAACATCTTTCCGTCGGGGAAAAATATGGTGAAGCAGTGTTGTTTTACCGGTTTGCCTCGCCCCTAATAAAATAATGGCTTTACCTTTGTTCAACCGTTTTTTTATGTTCTTGACAATGATTCGGTTAATCATAAAAATTATTTTTAACAAAAACAAAAATACAACTTTTTTGGATTTGATTCCTAAAATATCGCAACTTTTTTGGATTTAATTCCTTAAAAGTCGAGAAAACAATCGAACTGGAAACTGTCTTTCCACTTTCTCCTGAAGAGGAAAGGCAGGGAAAAAATTAAAAACTTTCTTCTTTATTCGGGAAATCCTGGCTTTTCACATCGGCAACGTATTGGGAAACGGCGCTTACAATCTGTTCATGGAGATTAAGATATTTTCGGGCAAATTTTGGTTTAAAATCTTTGTTTAATCCCAATAAGTCATGAATTACCAGTACCTGTCCGTCCGTTTGGTTTCCCGCTCCGATTCCGATGGTGGGAATGGACAATTCTCTAGAGACTTGTTCTCCCAAAGTTTCAGGGATTTTTTCCAAGACTATGGAGAAACAGCCTAATTCTTCCAATAATCCGGCATCGGAAATCAGCTTTTCGGCTTCGGCTTCTTCCTTTGCCCTTAATTTGAAAGAACCGAACTTGTTAATGGACTGAGGAGTCAAGCCTAGATGTCCCATAACGGGGATTCCGGCATTTATTATGGCTTTAACGGAGTCTTTAATTTCCAGTCCGCCCTCTACTTTAACGGCTGAAGCTCCGGTTTCTTTCATCACGCGTACTGCCGAACGATAGGCTTGTATCGGATCCGACTGATAGGTTCCAAAAGGTAAATCTACTATCAGCATAGCTCTTTGTATCCCTCTGTAAACAGATTGAGCATGATAGATCATCTGATCCAGAGTAATAGGTAAGGTAGTTTCGTATCCTGCCATTGTATTGGCAGCGGAATCTCCGACCAAAATGGCGTCTACTCCTCCTTCATCTGCCAGCCTCGCCATAGAATAGTCATAAGCGGTAAGTATGGATATTTTTTCACCGGAAACTTTCATTTTTCTAAAAGTTTCGGTAGTTACTTTTTTTATTTCTGAATGTATTGACATGAGTCTTGTTTTTGGATAATTTAATGTGAAAATAATTTTTTAAAAGATTTCATAAGAAATTCATATTAGGTGTTATTTTACTTCCCAATATTCTTCATTTGTATGCCTGAGAGTTATTTTTATCTGAGGATATTTTGTTTTAATATATTCTGCAATTTGTTCTGCCGAGTAAACCGAACGGTGCTGTCCTCCGGTGCAGCCGAAATTAATTTGTAAATCGGAAAAATTTCGTTCCAGATAATCATCAATGGATATGGAAACAATTTTTTTAACCGATTCCAGAAAATCGGGCATTTTTGTTTTTTCAGTGAAAAAATCAATAACTTCCTTGTCCTTTCCCGTATAATAACGCAGGTCTCCGAACCGGTAAGGATTAAGTATACCTCTACAATCAAAAACAAATCCGCCTCCGTTTCCTGTGGGATCTTCGGGATAACTTTTTCTATAGGAAAAACTTTGCACAACTATATGTAAGGGAGTATTCATCATAGTAGAAATTATTTGTTAATTAATTTTTTTATTTTGGTTTGGGTCTCTTCCGTGAATAATTCCTGAATGATGCGTAACAATTCGGGATAATCGGAAATGAAATTCGTTTCTTTCAGAAAGGATTTCAGGTTATTGATTCCAAAAGAGATACTTTCTGTAAAATGTGATTTTTTTTGTAAGATTCCCCGAAATCCGTAAACGCCTAAAACTTGCAATAATCGGATTAACAGGCAATATTGATAGGCTTCCTCCAATTGAATTTCGGAAATGTTTGTTTTATTTATAACTTGTTGAAAATAATAGTTTTTTAATTCTTTTTTGAAGTCTGAAGACAGTTGAGCTTTTGCCTGCCAAAGCAGTGAAACCAGATCATAAACCGTGTTTCCTTTCATTCCTCCCTGATAATCTATAAAGATAGGTTGGGAATTTTTAATCATAATGTTTCTCGTTTGAAAATCACGATACATGAATCCCTGAGGGGCTAATGTGCTTATGGTTTGAGCTATATCGGAAAATTCATTCAGTAATTTTTTGTTGTAAAAAGGAATTTCCAGCGGCTGAAAAAAATAAAATTTGAAATAATTAAGATCATTATAAACCAACGTGTCAGTAAATTCCGAAAAGTCGTAACAATACGAATAATCTATTTTTTGGGAAACCTGAAACTGGAGTTTAATAAGCTCGTCCAGAGATTTTTGGTATAACTTTTTAATGGTTTCATTTTCTTTTTGTTCAATTAAAAGAGAGAGAAGATGAGTATTGCCTACATCTTCCTGCAAATAAATTTCATAGGAATCGTCTACTTTAAGGATGGCGGGAACGGCAATGCCTTTTTCTTTGAAGATAGCCGAAAAATATAGAAATGTACGGGTTTCGGGAAGGTTGTTGCTAAAAGTAAGAATATAAGAATCCTCATGAAATCCAACTCTGTAATACTTTCTATTTGAGGCACTATTGGTGATAGGCTCCAATGTAAAACTTTCAGAAAGGAAATAGTCTTTTAGAAAAATATGTATTCTTTCAAACACTTTGTTGAGATATAAATGAAATTACAATGCAAGATAGGAATAAAAAATTAAAACAAAATGTATTTTTATCATCACTGCCGGATGTTACGGATGTTTTTATTGCCGGTAAATCCTGATGGTACAGATACTTGTGTTTTTATTTTCCTATCATGAAAAGGCTCGCTTTTCCTCTGAGATCGGTTAGATACGCATCAATTTTAAAGTTATATTTACCTATAATTAGGTAAGCATCTCACACAAACAACATACCTGACCTGACAGATACGTCAAAAGTACTAATAAATTAAGGTAATGACCTGTTTTTTAATCGGATTTTTCTATACGGCTATTATTTAATCCAAGTTTCGGGTTAAAATTATTTTGTCTGTCCGTTATTCTATATGAAATATTTTGAAGATGCCTGTTAAAGCTATCTGAATACCAATACAAAAGGTGAAAAATGCTATCAGTTTATTAATGATCTGATTTCCTGACGTTCCTATTCTGTTTACAATTTTAGAAGCATTGGACAGGAAGAAATAAACCATTGCACAAAGTATTAAGATCACCAGAGCTATAATCAGGTAATTCATAATTGTCAAAGAATAATTCCCCTCAACCATACTACTAGCTGCCAGAGTGAATATAACGGAAATACTTCCCGACCCCATAATAATGGGAAAAGTTATCGGATAGAAAATATCTTTTTGAATATTTTCATAATCCAACCTATCCATTGTTTGCTTTTTTCTTTCTCCGCTTTTCATTTTGTTGTTATCCGAAAGCCAGCCTAAAGCCGTTTTGCAGATCATCAATCCACCCCCTAACTGAATTACGGGGATAGAAAGTCCGAAAAGAAACAAAATCAACCTTCCGATTATCAAGCTTCCCAATCCGATGCAAACACAATAAATAGTAATTTGTTTAACTACGGATTTTCTCTGGGTATCATCCAGACCTTCTAAAAAATTATTAACAATAAATGCATTTCCTATCGGATTCACCACCGGAAACAGAGCTACTATAGCTGCGGAAAAAACATGTATAAAATTTTGTATTATCATTTATTCCGAAAATTAAGCCTGCAAATTTCGTAATCTGATCGTGTAAAAAACAAAATAATTTCACTTTATAAATTTCTTATTTTATCTTTTCGGTTATGTCACATCATTTTACATTTTAGAAGTGTATCAAAAAGTATGCTATTAGGGTCATACATCCCCAAAATCATTATAAAATATCCGAGATTCAGAGTAAGAAATGAAAAACAATCATATCGGAAAAAGAATAATCTCTTTATTTAAAGTATTAAATATCAGATTTATAAATAAACTAACATTTATAAAACTAAAAAGTTAAACCATGAAAAATTCCACATTTACCGGTTGAACCTGTCACCCGATAAAAAACACAGATACTTATTTAAACCCAGGTTCGGAATTTGATTTTAAGCAGTTTACTCAATCCTTAATTCCGAACTCAGGTTTTTTCTTTTTTTCTCTTACCGTTTACCGGTAATCCTCATCATAGTTTCGCAGCAAGATCCATCCGGTGAACTGCCTTCCGTCGGCTATCGTTATTATATACCAATAAGAAGTCGTCGGAAGGTTTCTTCCCAAATACTTTCCATCCCATATAAAGCAGGAACGGGAGTCTTGTTCAAATACCTGTTTTCCGTAACGGTCAAATATCTTTATATGAGAAGTGGTATCGAACAGATCCAAACCGCATAATCTCCATGTATCGTTGTATCCATCGCCATTAGGGGTAATTACGTTAGGGATCTTGAATATTATTCCCTTGGATGGTATTCCTTCGCATCCGTTGGCCAAGGAACGAACATAGAAAGTATAGATGCCTGCACCCAGATCCGTAAACATATTGCTCCTCTGCCAATGTTTATTGTCTATGGAATATTCCAATGGAAGCGGCCCTTTGGCTATCACCGTGATATAATCGTCTCCTTCCTGCAAGTCTGTGATAACCGGCTCTTCTAAAAGATTTACCTCCACCTGGAATGTCGCCGAACAAGATAAGCCGTAGTTCAGGTATTTGGTTACCGTTACGGTGTAAATTCCTGCCTCGCCTACGGTAATTTCTTTGGTCGTTTCTCCCGTGCTCCACAGATATTCATCGAAATCTCCCGCATCAAGTATCGTTTTCGTTCTAGGACAGATGCTTACTGCCTTCGGCAGCGGATTAGGCGGATAATAGGTCTGTAATTTTATCCTGCTCAGGGAAGGACATCGGGTATTCAGACCCGGATTTTCTTCCACTCTTACGTATACGGAATCCAGATTGGATACTAAATTCGTATATGCGGTAATCGCAGTAATCGGATTTTGATTCTTTTGGGCATCATCCAAAGAGAGGAAATAGGTATAAGTAATATCCGACTCTGTAGAAATAGCATTTTGCACCAAGGTCAGATCAAATTCCGCAAATCCGTTGTTATCTCCATCGCAGGCGGTTAATTCCACTTCCGGAGATACGGTTACTTTCGGATTGGTTTTTATTTCCAGCGAGTCGGTACGTACGCAGCCGGTATCCAGGTCTTTCACCCGTATGTGCAGGGTCTTTGGAAAGTCTGCATACGGTATCGTATACAAGGAATCTTTATTTATCGCGGTACCGCCTGCCGTTTCGGCTTCAAGGGCGCTTTCGTGATAGCTTATTTCGTAATTTCCCGCAGTGGACGGTATATCCGTATCCAATGTGCTTAGCACGAGGTCGTACACTTCATCCAGATTGTCGTCGCATAACAGATGCGATACTTGGTTAAGCTTCGGTGCCGGCGTTTTGGTTATCGTCAGCTCTCGTATCTGATAACATTTGGTGGTCTTGCTCTGGAAACGTACCTTCAGCTTGGTCTTTCCTACAGGAACCAGATAGGCGGACAGCTCGGTGGATGGTATCTGCAAGGTATCGGAGGTATAGAACGTGATGTCCAGATCGTCGAGAAGGTTCGGATACTCCGGAAGCGAGTTCACTTCCGAATGCATGAATTTAACCTCTTCCCACAAGTCTACCCGGCTCGGGGTCTTGCCGTCCGATTCGAACTCACATACCGTAACATCCGGTTGGTCTTGTACCTTGATATACGGATAGACAACGGTTTGGATGCTTGCCAGATTATCGCAGTGATCGGCTCTTTGCACCCGGACGTAAACACGATGATTATATGGGGTAGGGTTCTTCCAGTGTCCCGGATCCGAAATCGCATTAGTGTTTGCCTGCGCATCCGCGAGGGTCTCGTAATAGATATAGTTTGTGTCGTCAGTGCCGCTTATCAAACCGGATACGGCGGTAAGATCAAAGTAGGTCTTGCCGTCAGCATCGTCTCCGTCGCATTCCGTTATTTTCGGCTCTTCGGGCTCTGCCGGTACTTTCGGATTGGTTTTTATTTCCAGCGAGTCGGTACGTACACATCCGGTATCGAGGTCTTTCACCCGTATATGCAGGGTCTTTGGAAAGTCTGCATACGGTATC
>JAISMV010000073.1 GCA_031276535.1 Flavobacteriaceae bacterium | reverse complement strand
CACCACCCAAAGGCTGGCCGAAGATGCCGGTGTTCAACCCGCCGGGAGGTCCTCCGGGTCCTCCGGTGCAGTTTGGACCTGCACAGACCAACGACGACGTGAACGGAGGCTATGGATACTCCGGCACAGGAACCTTCGAGGAGGACAGGTATTTTTATCACCATGACCACCTCGGAAGCTCCTACTACCTCACCAACCAGTTGGGAAATATCACCCAACATGTGGAATATATCCCTTTTGGCGAGGTTTTTGTGGAGGAAAAAACGATAAGTGGAACACACCGTATCTGTTCAACGGAAAAGAGTTGGATGAGGAAACGGGGTTGTACTATTATGGTGCTCGTTACTATAGCTCGAAGGAGAGTGTTTGGTTGAGTGTGGATCCGTTGGGGAAGAAGTATCCAGACGTTTCACCATATGTGTATTGTTTGAACAATCCTGTTAATGCAATTGATCAGGATGGGGGAGATGTTATTCCTGTACATGGCACTTGGTCAAATAAGAAAACATGGCAAAACTTAAAAGGAATTAAAAACAGCTTCTAATAATCTATTCGGTGACAATATACTTGGTAAATCATACGGTTGGTCAGGTGGTAATTATGCTGAATCAAGGACAAAAGCGGCATTAGGTTTAATAGACCATATAAGAACTCAAATGCAGAGTGAAACATTTAATGGTGAGATTACTTTAGTTGGACATAGTCATGATGGAAATGTGTCTATTGAAGCACTGAATATGATGGCTGAGATGAAAGAATTTGACAATGTACAATTGAACTTACTAACTATAAATACACCAGTTAGGGAAGATTATCAATTATCTGAAAAGGCTACAAGAAGAGTAAATCATGTCAATGTGCATGATTCAAAAGATCCTGTTCAGTCGAATGGTGGTAATTCATTCGTTGTATTACCCGATTTGCCTCGCACTCCAGATTTTATGGATGAAAATACAAAAGGTACAGGAGAATACGGTTCCGCAGGCAGAACATTTAAAAATGCTAATAATATTCAAGTGGATAACCCGCAAGGAATTTTTGGAGATTTTCATAATTCTCATAATCGGGTAAACGATTGGATCAAAAAAACTGAAGAAAAATGAGAAATATATTTTTTATATTGATGCTTTTTAGCTTAAGTGGATGTAGTAAAAGTTGTTATGAATTAAGTAGCCTTAAACATTATACGGTGAATTTTAATGACTTGCCTGAAGATGTTATTATGTATCTAAAAAATCCAAGTGAATATGAGACTGATTTTCAAAATATGTTGGTTGAATTACCTAAAAACAAAAAGGTTAATTATAGTTTAGAAACTGTAAATACATTGATTGGTACTTGGGTGTTGTATGAAAAATTAATAGATAAAGAGAAAAATATATATTATAAGATCAAACAAGGTGTTCCTGATCCTTACATAGTATTTGAAGATAAACTTTATATCCCAGATAGATTTAATATTCTTACTACAGTTGATGACTTTAGTAAAGTAGAATTTACATGTTACATATTAAAGTAAAATAGTCACAAGCCTTGCAGCAATGCAGGGCTTTATTCATTTACAGATAAAAGATGTAAAATCTTATAATTGGACAAAAAAATGATAAAAAAAATTAGTATATTTTTAGTGATATTAACTACGGTTAATTCTTGCAAGCATTATTTACCGGGCTATGATTATGAATTATTTAAAGATACACCTGTATATCAGTTAGCCAAGGCAGTAGAATCAGATGATTTATTGAAGATTAATCATTTGGTAAAAGAAGAAAAGATGAAAGTTAACTATAGGGAGCCTAAATTTGGCAATAATTTGTTAATGCTGGCAATAGTAAACCAGAAAGAAGAAACAGTAAAGACATTGTTGGATTTAGGCGCAGATCCTAATTTAAAGAATACGTATAGTAATGATACTGCCCTTACTGTTGCAATACAGTACATGGAATCTTGTAATTTAGATAAGATTAAATTATTAGTAGCTCATGGAGCAGATGTGAATACAGAGAAATTTAATAAACAAGAAATGTTAAAAGATAGTATTTATCATACTTATCATGTAACAGTTTTAAAATTGGCTGCTTCAAAAAAAAGCTGTATCAATTTAGTTAAATATTTAGTTGATAAAGGAGCGAATATTAATCTATATGCAAGTTATGAAGGAGATGGGGGTATAACCAGTGCTTTGATACATAACAATTTGGATGTAGCGCTGTATTTAATAAAACATCCATCAACAAAAATTCCGGATGTGGTTTACATAAGAGATCAAGGAGGAGAAAATGAGCAGAAGTTGTCTATAACAGATATGTTGGAAGAAGAGAATTATAGTTCCGATCCTAAAAAACAAAAATATAAAGAAGAAATTTTAAGTTATTTAAAAAGCATTGATAAGAGATAGATAAGGTAATGTTTCGGTAAAGTAATGTCTATTCTGTAAAAAGACAAATCGTATATTTGAGAATAGATGTTAATTGAAATGTAGTTGTTATATTGTTGTAACAATGTAACAAAATAGACAAAGAAATAGGGTTTTACTATTACGGTGCGAGGTATTATAACCCGAGGGAGAGTGTTTGGCTTTCAACTGATCCACTCAGTGGTTATAATCCTGTTCTTGAAGTTGAGCATTATATTGATGGGGAACATAATGGAGGTGTTTACAGTATTTCTTGTAAATTTATTTTTAAATCGTAAATTTGCAAGAAATGTTTTTTGATTATGATAAAACGCGAGTTACAAAGCAAGTTACTGGATATGGCGGTCAGGTATCCGATAGTTACTCTTACAGGACCTCGCCAATCAGGGAAATCAACTCTATTAAAAAATACATTTCCGGATTATAAATATGTTACGGTAGAAGATCCTGATATTCGATTGTTTGCATCAGAAGATCCAAGAGGATTTCTGGCCACTTACCCGGACAAAACAATTATTGATGAAATACAGCGTGTTCCCGAATTATTTTCATACATACAGGGACATGTCGATAAAGAAAACAAGGACGGTATGTATCTTTTGGCGGGGTCTCATAACTTCTTGTTAATGCAGCATGTAGGTCAATCTCTTGCCGGGAGGACAACCGTGCTCAAATTATTACCTTTTTCTCATTTGGAAATGAAAGAAGGAGGAATTCTTCCGGAAACAGTAGATCGGGAAATATTCAAAGGGGGTTATCCCAGACTTTATGATAAAGACATTGCACCAACTGATTTCTATCCATATTACATTCAAACTTATGTGGAAAGAGATGTACGCATGATAAAAAACATTGGAAATCTGAGTAATTTTATCCGCTTTATAAAATTATGTGCCGGAAGGATAGGACAGCTATTAAATCTATCCTCTCTTGCAAATGAATGCGGTATTGCAGTTTCTACTGCTCAAGCATGGATTTCAATTCTTGAAGCCAGTTATATTCTATACTTACTCAAGCCGAATCATAATAATTATGCAAAACGATTGGTTAAAAGTCCCAAGCTTTATTTTTATGATACGGGGCTGGCCTGCTCTCTTTTAAACATAAGTGATGCCCAACAGCTTTCTACGCATTTCTTACGCGGAGGTTTGTTTGAAAATCTCGTTATTAACGAATTTATTAAGAAGTCCCTCAATACAGGGAAAGAGCCGGAACTTACGTTTTGGCGAGACAGCACCGGTAATGAAGTGGACTTGTTAAGCACAATAAATGGAGAGCAGAATGCCTGGGAAATTAAATCAGGTGCAACTTTCTCATCCGATTATTTTAAAGGCATCGGCAAATGGGCAAAATTATCAGGTGTATCCCCCGAACAATGCCATGTAGTATATACCGGAGATAAAACATTGAAGACCTCAAATGGAAGTGTCTTCCCATGGGAAGATTTGACTGATTCTATACAATAATTCTATATATTATAATGAATGCAAGTCAAAGGAAAGCGTGACCATAGGTTATTCTCCTCCTGATTTTTCCTTATCGGAAACCTCCTCTTTTATCTTCGCCAGTGATTTTTCCACCCAGAGGGTAGCAAAAGGAAAAAAGGCAGACATCAGGGCAAAAACAAAATCTTCATCATCCCATTTATATAATTTTCTTGCATAAACCGCCAGAATAATATATCCGGTAAAAAAAATCCCGTGGATAATCCCTGCCGGTATCATCAATATCGTATTTTGAAAAGAATATTTCAACGGCATAGCAATAAAAAAGAGTAAAACACAACTTATACATTCCAGATAACAGGTGATCTTAAACCATTTATCAATTTTTTTGTCATCCATCTGAATTATTTTATGGTTATACAAATGTAAAAAATATTACGAAAGACGACCCTAATTTGTTTTTTATACATTCAGAAGGGATCTTTATGTTTCTGTGCAAGGTGTGAAAAATTACGCCCTAAGAATAATGCACGGATTATTTTCAGGATTAAATTAACCGGAGTTCTGTTCAACTATAAAAAGAGAAAAAAATTTTTGGTAAAAAGAGAATTTTTTCGTATCTTTATAAGATAGAGCATTCCGGGTATTAGTCCGGAAGGTGTTTTTTGACCTGAATTTCCCATATATTTTTCTATCTCCGTTCGTATACCTGTTTTGATGCATCTTCCTAAGGTGCTAAAGGTTCTTGTTATGTGTAATTTCTTTTCCCGAAAACGATCTGTACTGCGTTTGAATTTATGATATTCAATTCCATCCGTCTTATACGTGAATCAAATTCAGGGTAAAATTATGGCTTGATTGAGTAAATTATTAGTACTTTTGCCTATCAATTTTTTTAGTAAAAACTAAACTGTAGATGACCTTAGAAGAATCTTTAAAAAATACCGTAAAAACTTTACCTGAAAATGTGACTTTAATTGCTGTTTCCAAGACCCGAACCTCTGAAGAAATATTGGAAATGTATCGGGCAGGACAGAGAGATTTTGGGGAAAACAAGGTTCAGGAACTGATTCAGAAACAAGAGATCTTACCTAAAGACATACGATGGCATCAAATTGGGCATCTTCAAAAAAATAAGGTGAAGTATATTGTTCCTTTTATACATCTCATTCATTCTGTAGATAGTGAGGAATTATTGCGAATTATTGATAAGGAAGCAGAAAAAAACAACCGTACTTTGGGGGTATTGCTGCAAATAAAAATAGCGCAGGAAGATACTAAATACGGGCTGTCTTTCGAAAATGCCTTTCGGATTTTAGAAAAGAAAAGATCAGGAAAATTCCCCCATATTTCTATTGAAGGATTAATGGGAATGGCTTCCTTTACGGATAATCGGGAACAGATTATAGAAGAATTTTCATCTCTGCATCGGTTTTATGCTCAACATCAAAAAGATTTCAGGCTTACCGTCTTATCTATGGGAATGTCTGATGATTATCCTATTGCCATCGAGTGTGGAAGTACAATGGTTCGAATCGGGACTAAACTTTTCGGTAAAAGAGATTATACGGTATGACTTTCTATGGGAATGGTCTGAAATGCTATTTCTTTTATGCTATTATCTTTGGTAAATAAATAATCTATTCTTCCCAGTAATAATCCTGCCCAGCCTACCTGATTCAATAAAACTTCCTTTCCTTCTTTGTTTATATGTTTCTCAGGTTCTCTGAAAAATGTATGAGTATGTCCTCCCAGAACCAAATCAATATTATAAGTTTGCTGGCAGAGTTTCACATCGCATACTTTTTCGGGAGAGACCGGATATTTATATCCTATGTGGGAAAGGCATATGACCAAATCACATTTTTTTTCTTTTTTTAACATATTTGCCTTGTCCTGAGCAATTTCAATCGGATCCAGATATAGGGTTTCCAAATAATTTTTCTTATCTACCAATCCCTCCAGTTCTACTCCCAACCCAAACAGTCCTATTTTTATTCCTTCTTTATTTATAATCTTATGATCACGTGTCAATCCCTCTAAAATGGTGTTGGAAAAGTCATAATTGGAGCAGAGGAAATCAAATTTTGCATGAGGTAATTGTTTTTTAAACCCTTCCAGTCCGTTATCAAATTCATGATTACCCATGGTGGATGCTTCGTATCCCATCTTAGACATCAGTTTAAATTCCAGTTCCCCTCCAAAAAAGTTAAAATAAGGCGTTCCCTGAAAAACATCACCGGAATCGATCAATAAAACATTCGGTTCTTCTTTTCTTATTTTTTCTATAAGAGATGCTCTTCGGGCAAAACCGCCCTGATTGGGGTTGTTGGTATATGTGGGAGGAAAAGGTTCTATACGGCTATGCTGGTCGTTGGTGTGTAAAACCGTTAATTTTTTATCTGTGTTTGAAACAACGGAAGCAAAAGTTATTTCGGGCAGACTTAATGCAGCTCCTGCCACGGCCGCTGTTTTTATAAAATCTCTTCTTTTCATAAGATCTGGTTTTTAGTTTTCGAAGATTAACCTTTCGTCCTTACTATCCGGTAATACTTTATATTGTTTCATCTGTTCGATCAAAACATCCCTCAATCTTAACCCGGTAACTACTGCATCTTTTGATTTTGCGAAAAAGATCATTTTGTCTCCTCCGTTCATTAGATAATCAATCGTAACCACCTGATACTTTTTATTGGGATCAAACGGGACGCCTTCAATTTCTATGGAGTGTGGCTGATCTTTTTTGTAAGTAATTTTAATTCCTGCCAGAGGATGTCCTTTTTTTTCTTTATTCAGATAATCAACTAGTTCTTCTATTTGTGAGCCGTCTAACGAGACAAATACCAATGCGTTTTCAAAAGGAGACACTTCAAACATATTTCCTACGGTTACGGTTCCTTTAGGGATAATTGTTCTCACTCCTCCTATGTTCAATAAACAAAACTCCGGAGCCGGTATATTTTTTTCTTTTGCGTATTTTTTTGAAAAATCCAATACTAAGTCCGCCAGTAAATTCCCTTCATTGCTGGAAAACCCTTCTTTGGTGAAATCTTCTTTTGCATACGAAAGAGGCTGCTTCATAATGGAATCCAACTGTTTTTTATACGGTGTTATTTCTTTTACGTAAGCAGGCTCTGCAATTAAACCGGAATCTATAATCTGATTGGGATACGCCTTGTGAGATTCTGTCAGGTTTATGGTTTTACAACTTAACAACGCTATAAAACAGCTTATTATGCTTAATCTTCTCACTGTTTTCATATTTTGGGTGTAATTATTTTTACAATTCAAAATTACTAATTATTATACAAAGTAGGGTAATGTTCGGATAAGGGAGCTTATTCCGGTATGTGAAATGTAGATGCGTCTACGGGGCTCAGCTTCAAAAGGATGATGAACAGGCGGGGGAGAATGTTTTGTGATTTTAATGAAAGATCTAATTTCGTTTTTATTTACTTTCAGGCTTTATAAAACTTAAGAAAAAATTCGTAATTTTCTTTATGGAACAGGTAAAAACAACGAAGTCATTCTATTCATCCGTTTTGCGTAGAATAGCATCAACAACTTTTAGTATTTCTTCAAATGAAATATGAGTGGTATTTATAGCGGTACTATTCTTGTTATACGGTCCATAACCAGCCGGATCGGTCACTGAAAACAATCCAACTGTAGGAACGTTTACCGCAGAGGCTAAATGCATCATACCGCTATCAGCCCCTATAAAAATCCGGGTATTTGCTATAAGACCGCCTATTTCCCGCAAGTCTAAACTATAAAATGCAGATTCCGCAAAATCTATTTGAGAAACGTTCTTTTTGGGGAGGACTTCTAAGATATGATACCTTTCGCCGTAGGTGGTTTTTAATAATTCATAAAATGTTTTCCACCATGATTTGGAATAACATTTATCACCTGTAGCATATGTATATATGCAAATGGTTTCTTTCGCAGATCCGACAATATTTGCCAAAATCTCCTTGCCTTTTGAAATTTCAGATAAACTTAATTTTATATCCGGACGGGGAATAGGTTTTTTATTTCGGTCTATACCACTATTGGCTAAATAATCTCGTAGACAATATATAGGCGCCTTTGCAACATGTAATGAATCGGGATATTTATTGCTGAGACTTTTGTCATAACAAAAAAGACGTGTTCGGGAACGTGCGAACCTTGTTGCCAGCCGCCCCGAAGAAGAGGACTCTGTGGCATTGATAACCAAGTCATATCTGTACCGCCTAAGATGAAACCAGACACCTATGTATCTTATTAGATTTTTGAAAGGTCTGTCGGGCAATTTTATTATGTTTGAGATATTTTCATAATTCTCAAATAATAAGGCAGATAATTTTCCCCTTACAAACAGATCTATTTTACTGTTGGGAAAAATATCTGTTAATTCCTGAATCAGTGGAGATATTAATATCTGATTTCCCAGCCTGTTGTTAGGACGACATATTAAGATATGATTAACCTTAACAGGGTCTTTTAAAAACGTTGATTTTCCGTTGTCCCATATAACAACCTTAGTGATTGCCTGCAACAATTTTTTTCTGAATATGTTTATTGCGATTTTAAAATTCATTTCTGTTCATTTATAATTTTAGTTGCATTTGATACTTGGACATGCATTGTTTAAATTCTTTGCAGAAACTATTTGCTTTTACAAAAATCTCCGTAATCCGACCTTTTGATTTCATAGTAATAATTCGATTGTATGTTTTTATGATTAACGCTTTTAATATATTGATTATTATATTTTTATACTATTTTTTATATAATTTTTTATAAATTGCTTAACCCTAACTCGGATTTTTATCCTACCGGAATAATTTTTTTATTTCCGTCAAGGCAAAATGGAATTTTTAAGGATCGACTGTTTAATGAGTAAACCTTCCATTCAATATCACACAACAGCAGGAAATCGGTTTTGAATTTTTGCTAAAGTTCAACGACTGGAATAACATCATGGTTAGGATTTTAGCTAATTTCATAAATTAGGATCTCTTCTTCAGGTTTAATTTCTCTTGTAAAGGTAGAAGGCAATTCTGGAAACATTTGGGAAAAGAAAGATTTCGTATGTTCATGATAATAAGATATTCCGGACATTATCCGGCAGGTGACTTTCAACCTGTATACCATTCGGCGGGTAACATGTAAGAGAAAATAATTTATAAATGGACTAAAGAATATTAAAAACAGGAGGGAAGTACTCTCTGATGGATTGAAAATTCTTTTTAACAACAAATTACGTCCGGTTTACTCTGATATTTATAAAGATTCATATAAAAGATAAAACCTTGTTTTAAAAATAAAAAATGAGGAAAATGCTCCTATAACTCTTTATATTCAAGAAAAATAATTTATCCGGGTTTATTTTAAAATTATAAAGATTAAAAATTTATTATTGTTATCAGCATTAAAAATGGAAATATTATTTGTATGTTGGGTAATTTTTATTACTTTTGCCTCCGTAATTATAGTGTTAAATAATTGTTAATTATCATAATTTTGACTAAATTTAGGAGAAGTGAAGTTGTTCTTATTAGATAAAGTGTAGTATTTTAGAGGTCTTTTAGTCAAGTATAGATAGAAAGTGTAAGTTCGCTTTGTGTAAGTAAGTTAGAAAATGTAGGTGTATCATTAAACAGAACTTAATAAAAAAAGATGTTTTTTCTGGATCATATTTTTAAATTCAAATTGTCGGATACCAAATTGATAACTATCAACTTGGGCTTCGAGCATAATGTATTTAGGTCTGGTTTGGATCATCAAGAATCCGGGACTTTTTCCGGCTTCTATTGTAAGGTAAAGCAAGTTGTCTACAATTGCCAAAAGAGAAATTTATTTTCCCACGTAAAAAAAATCAAAACCTTTCTGTCAGGCAGCTCTTTAGTAAGGTTAGATTTAAAGTTCTTATGCAGAAAAATTAACGAGGGTACATCAAACCAAATTTTACCGTTTCATAAATCCCAAAAAACAACTGAAAACGCGTTTCTTCAATTACACGAACAGATCATGATTTTTATAAAATATATGAAAAAAATGATGAGTTCGGAAAAAACAGGATGTTTTCACAATAAATTAAATTGCCCGTTTATGATTAATAAATAATAACTATTAAAAATATATATTACAGAAAACCTAAATAAATACTATAATAATAATAAAAAAACGCTTAACTTTTATTCACTATGAAAAAACGTTTATTGGTTCTTTCTCCTTTTGAAATACCTGACACAAGACTAGCTATAGAGACTATTAATGCTGGGGCTTTTCCAATTTTGCATTTGGGTCGAGATGCTAAATTAGCTAAAAAAGAGCTGGAAGATCTTACCTCAAGAACAGGTGAATCATTTGGAGTATGTATTGTATCAGAAACTATAGAAGGTTTTGTTTTCCCTCAGAATGTAACAAAGGTTTTAGTGCCTTTCGGATATGAGGTATCAAAAAATAAGTTTCTGAATAAAAATGTAGAAGTCTTATATCAGGTACATTCCTTTCAAGAAGCAGAAGAAGCAATAAAAAGAAAATTGTCTGCTATTGTTATAAAGGGAAATGAAGGAGCCGGCAAAGTATCTGAGGAATCTTCTTTTATACTCTTTCAGAAAATAATGAAAAAGTATCCCAAATCTAAGACAAGCCTGTTTATACAAGGAGGTGCGGGATTACATTCATCATCTGCGTTTATCGCTCTGGGAGCGGAAGGCGTTATCTTTGATTCTCAGGTTATATTGTTTTCAGAATGTAGCGCTCCCCGTGAAATAAAAAATATCTGTAGTAAACTTAGCGGTAGTGAAACGATTATAGTAGATAACTTTAGGGTATTACACCGAAGTAATTCCCCGGTATTGCCTGACCATCCGGTTTTTGAAGACGTATTACCTTATCTCGGAGGGTTTGATTTATCCAACAATTATCTTCCTTTGGGACAGGATATGGCATTATCCGTAGATTTAGTTGAAAGATATAAAAAATTAAAGAATCTGGTAAATTATTTCCATCAGAAAGTATACGGACATTTACGGCAGGCTAAGAAAGTAAAGGTTATTTTCCCGGAAAACAAACTGGCAAAGGAATTAGGAATTAAATATCCGATTGCTCAGGGGCCTATGGCGCGTGTAAGCGACGTTCCCGAATTTTTGAACAATGTTGCCGACTCCGGAGGACTGCCTTTCTTTGCGTTAAGTTTGCTAAGTGGTACAACCGCTCAGGACTTACTTAACAAAACATCCGAAATATTGGGAGAAAAACCGTGGGGAGTAGGGATGCTTGGATTTGTACCTTCAAAATTACGTGAAGTACAAACAAAGTATATTTTAGAAGCTAAACCTCCTGTGGTGCTTATTGCCGGAGGACGACCTTCTTTAGCCAAACCTTTTGAGAAAGAAGGAATAAAAGTATTTTTGCATGTACCTTCTTCTGCATTATTAGACATGTGTCTTAAAGAAGGATCCCGAAATTTCATATTTGAAGGAAGAGAAAGCGGCGGACACGTAGGGCCCCTTTTAAGTCTGGTTCTTTGGGAAAAACAAATTAACAAACTGGCGGAAGTAGAAGAAAAATCTTCATTGAACATATTTTTTGCAGGAGGAATTCATGACGACTTTTCTTCCGCATTCGTATCGATCATGTCCGTTTCATTAGTGGCTAAAGGAGCAAAAGTAGGGGTCTTAATGGGAACTTCCTACCTTTATACCGAAGAAGCGGTAAAATCAGGAGCGATAGTTGAAGAATATCAAAAACAACTCATATCAAAAAATGAGACCATTTTGTTGGAATCCGCTCCCGGACAGGAAACACGATCCATCAAATCTCCCTTTACGGATTACTTTATAACCGAAAAGAAGAAACTTCTGTCGTCAGGGTTGAGTCCCCACGAAATATTGATGAAACTGGAGGATATGAATGTAGGAAGACTAAGGATAGCCTCTAAAGGAATTGAAAGACAAAACGATAAATTGGTAAAGATAAGTACCAGGGAACAAAAGGAAAAAGGACTTTATATGGCAGGAGAAGTTACTTCCCTGATAAATAAAGTTACCACAATAGAAAAGCTCCATACCAATGTAGCCGTCGATTCTAACAAACTAATAGAAAAACTTGAAGAATCTCCGAGACACGTACTTGCTTCAAACCCGATAGACATAGCTATAGTAGGGATGGAATGTATATTCCCCGAAGCAAGAAATTTAGAAGAGTATTGGAGAAATATTTATTTAGGAAAAGATTGTATGTCGGAAGTACCCGACACAAGATGGAATAAAGAATTGTTCTATAATCCGGATACAAGGGATACGGACTATGTAGGTTCAAAATGGGGAGGATTTATTCCGACCATTGATTTTGACCCGATGGAATTCGGAATGACCCCTCAGTCACTGGCTTCCATTGAGCCCGTACAACTATTAAGCCTTTTAGTGGCTAAACGTGCCTTGAAAGACGCAGGATATGATAACCTTTCGGAAATAGACAGCGACTATACCTCCGTTATCTTCGGTGCTGAAGGAGCTACCGAACTGGCAACACTATACAGTTTGAGAGCAAGTGCCAAACAGTTTTTCGGAGAATTGCCGGATGAAGTGAAAAATTCCTTACCAAGACTGAATTCAGACTCATTTGCCGGAGTATTGTCCAATGTTATTTCCGGTAGAGTTGCCAATCGTCTGAACTTAGGAGGAAGAAACTTTACCGTTGATGCCGCTTGTGCATCCTCATTGGCAGCATTAGACATTGGTTGTCAGGAACTTTATTCTTACCGTTCGGATATGGTTCTTTTAGGAGGTTCCGATTTACATAACGGAATTAATGACTTCTTATTCTTCGCCAGCACCTATGCATTATCCAAAAAAGGATTTTGTGCCACTTTCGATTCGGAATCAGACGGTATTGCACTGGGAGAGGGTATTGGAGTGCTGGTTCTGAAAAGACTGGCAGATGCGGAACGCGACGGAAATAAAATATATGCGGTGATCAAAGGAGTGGGAGGAAGCAGTGACGGTAAGAATTTAGGTATGACGGCTCCAAGCAAGAAAGGACAGTTTAAAGCGTTGGAAAGAGCTTATCAGGTTGCCGGAATATCCCCGCTGGATGTAGGATTGGTCGAAGCTCACGGAACAGGAACCATGGTGGGAGATAAAGCGGAACTTTCCGCCCTGACGGATTTATTTTTGGAATCGGGAGCCGGACCTCGTCATGCATATCTGGGATCAGTGAAAACACAAATAGGTCACGCAAAGTGTGCCGCAGGGATAGCAGGAGTTATAAAAGCCGCGCTTTCCGTATACCACGGAATAATCCCTCCGACCATACACTTAAATAAACCTCTTCCCATCTACGACTTCGAAACCAGTCCGTTCATATTTAATTCAAAACCCGGACTATGGAACAAAGAAAGACGGATTGCGGGGGTAAGTGCCTTCGGATTTGGAGGAACTAATTTCCATGCGGTAATAGAAAATTATAACCCTTCCATTTCAGAATCTACCATTCTGAAAACCTGGCCTTCCGAGTTGTTTGTATTCAGAGGGGATACCCTGCAGACAGCAAAAGAACAGGTTCGGAAAGTTATAGATTTATTGCAGATCAATGACACGATTAAGTTAAAAGACATCGCATACAGCCTGGCTGCATACAGTAATAAAGACATACAGATTTCCGTAGTTGCAGAAAATGAAGAACAATTGCTATCCAAACTGGAAGATGTTCTGGAAGATAAAGAAACCGCAGGGATCTATTACAGAAAAGTACGGGAAGGAAAAACAGCATTTGTGTTCTCCGGACAGGGAAGCCAGCGCGTGAATATGGCGCGGGACCTTTTTGTAGCTTTCCCGTCTATGAGACGTCTGTTAAATAAAAATAAGGAATACGAATCCGTTATATTTCCGGAAGCAGTATTTGACGACGAATCCAAAAAACAACAAAGGATAAACGTCACCAATACGCAAAATGCACAACCATTGCTTGGAATAGTAGATTTGGCAATAGCTGAATATCTTGATTCTTTAGGAATAAAAGCGGATATGGTAGCAGGTCACAGCTACGGAGAATTGGCAGCGTTGTGTTTTGCCGGAGCATTCGATTCGAAAAACTTAGTTTCTTTAAGTAGGGAAAGAGCCCTTGTTACACTGGAAGCAATAGGCGAAGACAAAGGTAAAATGGCTGCGGTAACCGGTATCTCGGAAGAAGAATTACAGCAGTTGTTGGAAGGAGAAACAGAAGTATGGGCAGTAAACTATAACTCTTCCAAGCAAATAGTTCTTGCAGGAACATCTCCGGGAATTGAAAAATTCCTGAAAAAAGCATCCGATAAAGGAGTGGTTTGTAAGGAAATAAATGTAGCTTGTGCTTTTCATAGCCCGTTAGTCAGCAAGTCAAAAGAATTATACAAAGAAAAACTGAAAGATGTAAAATTCAAAAAACCTAAAGTACAAGCATGGTCTAACACTACGGCGGAAATTTATCCCGTAAAAGCGGAAGAAATAAAAAACCGATTGGCGGAACATCTGGTCAGCCCTGTATTATTTGCCAAACAAGTGAAGAATATGTATGCCGAAGGAGCCCGGATATTTATAGAAACAGGGCCGGGAAGAGTGCTTACAGGATTTGTACAGGATACTTTAACAGAAGAAGGTGAAGTAGTTGCCATACAAACGGAAGGAACCGGAAATGATGGAGTCAGCTTCCTGCTGCGTGCAATAGCACAATACATTCAAACCGGAAGAGAAATAAATTTTGAAAAATTATTTGAAGGAAGGGACGTTTCCTATATAAACATCGATACCCCTTCCGAATATGAAAAAAAATCTACAATTTGGTATATAAACGGACATAATGCTCTGCCGTCACAAGGAGAATTACCGGCAGACGGAGCGTTACCTATATTAGAACCTTTAATTTTAATAAAAGATATGAGAAACAGAAATAGTGCTTACAGCAGAGAACAAGTGCTGATGGAGTATTTTGACAATATGAAATCATTGATTCGAAATCAGCAAGAATTAATTCAAAACGAACGAGATGTTATGTTAGGGTATCTGGGGCAATTTGAGATAGCTCCAAGACCAACACAAAACATAATTATTCCTACAGTTCAGCCGCAACAAACAATTACGGCGACACCTCAGGCAGAGGTGACAGAAACGCTGCCATCAGTGGTTCAATCCCAAAGCACAGGTTCAGAACTTCCTAGCATACTATCATTAACTACAGATGAAATCAAAAAGATCGTATTGGATATTGTAGCCGATAAAACAGGATATCCGGTTGATATGTTGGGAATGGATTTGGATATGGAAGCAGATTTGAGTATTGACTCCATCAAACGTATGGAAATTATCGCTGCTTTACGGGAAAAAATCAACTTCGGAGAAGATAAAAATATTGATGAATCTGGAGAAGGATTGGAAAAAATGGCTTCCATCAGAACCCTTAATGAACTTATTTCCTGGATAGATGAAATGGGACAAGAGCTGAAACAACAAGGACAGGGACAAGGACAAGGAGAAAGTCAGGAGAAAGCCCTCGTTCATTATTCGGAATTGAATGAAAATGCGGAAATTTCCAGAATATGTTTCGAACTTAAATCCTATCCGATTAAAGAAAACGAATTTACTTCCATTGAGAAACAACGTTTTGCCATAACCGATGACGGACAGGGAGTTGCAGCAAAAGTGAAAGAATTTTTAGAATCAAAAGGAGCAATTGCAAACGTTGTCGCTGCAACAGACAAATTAACCGAATACGACGGATTAATACTTCTAAACGTTTCTTCCTCAACAAATGACTATACAATAAAAGATCTATACCAGTTGTTGAAAACTACCGACATAAAAGAATTGAAATGGGTATATGCATTTAGTGATGTCGTAGGTTCGATCTTAACAAGTGAAGGAACAGAAGAATTGAAAAATATACAAGGTTTTTCAGGACTGATCAAAACATTAGCTCACGAATACCCGAAAATCAATTTCAGAGTTGTGATCTCTCATACACTGTTTGACGTTGCAGACTTACCTCAGGTAGTATTTAATGAATTATCAGTAAAAGAAATTCTTCCTGAAATAATCTATAAAGGCACCGAACGTCTAAGATACGAAGCTCAGATAAAAGACCTGACAGAAACGGAAAATGAAAAATTACCATTAGATAAGGACAGTGTAGTACTTGTATTGGGAGGAGCTCAGGGAATTAGTCCGGAACTTGTTTCCCAACTGGCAAAAAATGCTCCCTGCCACTATATTCTGGTAGGACGTTCCGTACGATTGGCAGATGAAGAAGGCAGATTCAGCTTGTTGAAAACAAAAGAAGAGATCCGCAAATATCTGATCAATATTGAGGGAATGAATGTACCTGCCGAAATAGAAAAGAAAGTTCAGGAGATTTTCAAGTCCAATCAAATAGGTGAAGCCATAAGTAAAATAGAAAAGACCGGAGGAAAAGTAGCATACAAATCCGTAGATGTCAGAAAAGCCGCTGATTTCAAAAAATTAATTAAAAGCGTCAAAAAAGAATACGGTAAAATAGACGGAGTAATCCATGCAGCCGGAATTTTGGAAGACAAACTATTTGACCAAAAAACATGGAAATCTTTTGAACAAGTATATACAACGAAAGTAACCCCTTTACATGTCATATTGGATGAATTACTTTCAGAGCTTAAATTTTTGGTTCTCTTTAGCAGCATGTCTTCCGCATTTGGAAACGTAGGACAGGCAGACTATGCAGCAGCCAACAGTGTATTTGACCTTACTTCCCTGTCTCTGTCACAAAAAAACAGCCAGGTAAAGATACTATCATTCAACTGGGGGCCATGGAAAGGAGCGGGAATGGTTTCAGACTCCCTTGAAAATGAATTTAAGAAAAAAGGATTATCCATGATTCCGTTAAAGGAAGGAGGAGAATTTTTTGTCAACGAATCAAAATACGGAGAAGTTCCTGCAGTCATAGCAATGGGAGGAAAGAAATCAGAAATAGAAAAATTTTTACAAGTTTTAGGAATGAGTTCAAACTCAGTTCATCAAAGTTAGAAATAAAATAGCTGCAAAGAAATATGGAAAATAACGGTATAGCTATTGTCGGGATGTCATTGTTCTGCCCCGGAGCTGGTAATGTTCATGATTTTTGGAAAAATATATCCGGCGGTGTAGATTCCATCGTTGATGCGCCTGACAACGTAATAGGTCATGAATACTTTGAGGGAGAAGAAGGAGCCATTGACAAGTTTTATTGTCGAAGAGGAGGATTTTGTAGTGAGGTTAACATGGATCCTTTACGTTACGGTATATTGCCCGTAGTTGCTGATGGTATGGATCCTGAACACCTGATGATGTTAGGGATGGTAGAACAAGCTTTACACGACGCAAATATTTTTAAAGAAGATGCAGCTCTGAAAAAAGGATGTATCGTTTTAGGAAAAGGTAATTTCGCAGGGCTTATAGCCTTGCGGGCAGCCGAAATAATAAGAAACTCCCATTTTGTGGCAAATGTGGTACGAAGTGCTCTTCCCCACATTCCCGAAGAAGAAGTACAGAAGATAAAAAAAGAATATCAGGAGATGCAGGGGCGTTATCAGGCAGATACAGCTATCGGCACCATGCCGAACCTTGTAGTTTCCATGGTAGCTAACAAATTTGATATACAAGGCCCTGCCTATACGGTCGATGCGGCTTGTGCAAGTGGTTTATTAGCCGTGGATCAGGCTATTCGTTTCTTAGAGAGCGGCGAATGCGATACAGCCATAGCCGGAGGATTACACACCATACAAAACCCTATGTTCTGGAGTGCGTTTAATATGATGGGCGCTTTATCCAAAAGAGGAGTGATCGCTCCGTTTAATGAAAAAGCAGACGGATTGCTTATCGGACAAGGCGGAGGAATAGTGGTCTTGAAAAAACTGGAAAAAGCCATTGAGGATAGAAACAGAATTTATGCCGTTATAAAAGGAGTAGGAATTTGTAGTGACGGAGGAGGCTCACATGTGATGGTAACTTCCACTAAAGGACAGGTAAGAACTTTGAAGTATACATGGGATAAAGCAGGATTAGACCCCCGAAATGTCGGTTATGTTGAAGCACACGGGACAGGAACTCCTGTGGGTGACAAAACGGAAATAGCTACGTTGACCGAATTTTTTGGAGATAACACACACCCTACGGCATACGTAGGTTCTATCAAATCGAATATAGGACACACTATGTCGGCAGCAGGTATGATGGGACTTATAAAGACAGCATTAGCCCTGTATCACAGAAAAATTCCACCAACATTACATTGTGAAAAACCACTAAAGGAAATGTTTAATTCCCGATTCCTCCCGCCACAGGAATTGATAGACTGGGACGAAAGCAAATATCCGCTTATAGCAGGAGTAAACGCTTTCGGATTCGGAGGAATTAATTCACATGCCGTTTTAACAGCATATAAAGAAAACGGCAATACTAATGTTCCCATATCCAGAGATGTGGCAACTATTGAGCCGGCACTCATTATTACTGCAGGTTCTAAAGAAGAATTACTGGAAAAATTAGATAAGAATGATGGTTCCATGCAGGCTGACGGAAATTATCGGTTGGTTATTTTTAACCCTACCAAAGAAAAGATCAAGGCTGCAAAAATTATAATAGGAATTGGAAAAACATGGGTGCAAAAACAGGATATTTGGTTTTCTTGTGATCCATTGATCAGTAAGGGAGGAAAAGTAGTTTTTGTTTTTCCGGGTTTTGATATGGATATAATCTCAGAAACAGATTCATTCAGTGAATATCTGGGACTTCCTAAATTAGATTATGAAGAATTGGAAAAGTTCTATAATAAAGGCAAGAAGAGAAAAATAGATAGAAAAGGAATACAGGGAATTCAGGGGAGCAAATTGTCATATAACTCTTGGTTAAATGACATGGCATTAAAGAAAATAGGCATTGTTCCGGATTTATACACAGGATTTAGTATTGGAGAATGGAATGCAGCCATTTCCGCAAAATTGGTAACGGAAAATTCTCTTCACGAAGTGTTAATGGCCAATGTTGAAGGCGGGGATATAGAAGACACATATTTCATATCGGTGATCTGTGGTTACGAAACGCTGAAACCTTTAGCAGAAGGCATTCCTAATCTTTATTTATCCGTAGATTGTTGTCCGAATACGGTTTTAATGTGCGGAGATTCCGTTGCTAAAGATCAATTGGAAGTTATTTTGAAAAAAAATAAGATACCTTATTTTATCAAGCCGTTTAAGTCCGGATTCCATACACCGTTTCTTGAATACCTGACGGATGAAATACGTGAAGCCTGCAAAAATATAGAATTAGTAGAAGATCACGTACCCGTTTGGTCGGCAAGTTCCTTAGACGTATACCCTGCAGATATAGAAGGATATACCCAACTCGTTGTGGATAACGTAACAAAACCTCTTCACTTCAATGCGTTAATTAGAAAATTATTTGACGAACAAAATGCGCGTGTGTTTATTCAGGTAGGAGTCGGAGGAACCGTAGAATTTATAAATAATATTTTAGAAAAAGAAGAAGCATATGCCATTTCTTCAGCATCCCCAAAACGAAAGGGAATAGAACAGATCAGGAGAGTATTGGCATTGCTCTTTATACAGGGAAAACCGTTAGACTATCGGTTCTTACATGTATTAGGAGTGGGAATTGAAAACCAGATACTCAGAAAACCCTACACGGTACCAACAGGAGCGCCTGTGGTTAAAGAGATCCCATCACTAAAAAAAGCAGTGGAAAAATATTATTCTTTCGGAAACCTGTCGGTGCCTTCACTTCCAAAAGAAGCAAAACATCCGGCATTGCAGGGTATGAACAATAATATACAGGAGATCAATAAAACCTTTAGGGATGTAGTATCCGTTCAGGAGGAAATGATTAAATTATTTGACAAGGCAGGATTTTTAAATCAGGATTTTCAGTATAATAATGGAGCGGATCTGTATAATAACGGAGTAGAAGAAGTACAAAATAAAATTGCAGAAACACCGGATGCCCATCCATCAGACTTTAAAGAAGATATCCTTGTAACATTGGACGAACACCGGTACCTGTTGGATCATGCGGTTATAAGACAACCGGAAAACTGGAAATTTAATGAAGATCTGAATCCTGTGATCCCTATGACCATGACCTTGGAACTATTTGCTGAAACAGCACACCGTCATGCGCCTTCAAGAAAGATAGTGAGAATAGGTCCGGCGACAATAGTAAAATGGATGTCCGTTGAAACACCTTTCAAACAAACTATCATCGGTAAATGGAAAAATAAAGATACCGTAGTTATGGAGATGGAAGGATATGCCACCATAGAAGTAACTTTTGCCGATGAATATCCGGAAGTTCCTAAAGAATATGAAGGACCGATAGATATCGGAGAAGAAATTATGCCTCCGATACCGGCAGCAGAAGTTTACGAAAGATATACTTTTCATGGACCCGCCTATCAGACAACCACTGAAATAAAGAAAATTACCAAAGGAGGAATTTTATCCGAAATACAAAAAGGAGAAGGTAAAGGCTCTTTATTGGATAGTTTAGGTCAGACATTAGGATTATATCTGCACCTGACAGAAACGGAAAACATGATTTCTTTCCCTATAAAAGTTAAAGAAATAAACTTTTATCAGGATATGTACGATCAGACAGGAACGTTTGAACAGACAACCATTATAAAAAGCACTTCTCTAAACTTTCAGG
The DNA here is from genome assembly GCA_031276535.1 of Flavobacteriaceae bacterium. Taxonomy (GTDB): domain Bacteria; phylum Bacteroidota; class Bacteroidia; order Flavobacteriales; family Weeksellaceae; genus Apibacter. The sequence continues at coordinate 11,381 of JAISMV010000073.1, read as the reverse complement.
TAGGAGATGTCGTGTTAAAACGAGAAGGCAAAGTTTGGGCTATAGCCAGAACATGGATCGGACAAAGATTCCCTTTTGATGGAGATGTTTGGAATGTGATCCTCAGACCGGGAAAATACCTGATCTCCCAAAGATTATTTTCGAATGTCTTTTATTATGACAATACCTACGGAGGAAAAGGAAGATGGAGATTCCTCTCTATGAGATATTTGAATTATCCGGAAAAGGAACATTTCGCATCGCTGGCTAGCGAAAAAAGAGATGAATATCTGGCAAGCAGGATAATTCTGAAAGATGCAGTTAATGCATTTATTACAAAGGAAGGACAAAGCTATCATTTCCCGATTGAGATTTTTGTAGAACACGATTCTAACGGAAAACCATCAGTTCATGGATTTGATGAGTTAGAAAACGTAGAAGTTTCGTTAGCCCACAAAGGAAACGAAATGTTAGCGATAGTATCGGATAAACCGGTAGGCATTGACATAGAATCCATAGAAAAACGTTCGGAAGAATTTATGAAACATTCGTATACACCACAAGAGCTGGATCTTATAAAAGATAAAGACGAAGCCGAATGGAGTACACGCCTTTGGGTTGCCAAGGAAGCATACAGTAAAATGATCGGTACAGGACTGAAAGGAAACCCTAAACAATTCGAAGCAGAACGAATAGAAGGAGAAAGCATATTTATCCGTGGAGTCGAAATAGAAACTTCGAAATACAAGGAAAATTACATAATAGGCTGGACAAAGCCATAGAATAACAGGATTTATGAGTTCCCCGGGATTAAAAAATTTATTTTTTAATCCCGGGGTTATTTTTTTAAAGATAATAAGATCTGACAATCGGGTTTTAAACAGGTAATCGTATAAAATATTTTAAGATAAGATAAAAATGAAAAAATAAAGCAGTTTAATTAAAATTTTTAACACTTTTTTAAATTTAGTAAACCGCTTTTTTTGTACATTTACTCCTCAATATAGTAACAATGATCTAAAACCGGCATTTCTAAAAAGGTGTGAATAATATCATATGTCAGGATAAAGATGTATTAGATATATGTGGTACCTTTGCGAATGCAAAAAAACAAGAAAAAAATTAATTTAAAATCATGGAAAATTTAATAAAATCACTAGAAAAACTAGGAATTACCAGTGTTAAAGAAGTCATTTACAACCCGACCTATGAACAACTTTATCAGGATGAAATAAACCCTGCAAATGAAGGATATGAAAAAGGAGAACTGACTACTTCCGGCGCTATATCAGTGAAAACAGGTATTTTTACCGGACGTTCCCCCAAAGACAGATACATTGTAAAAGATGCCGTAACGGAAAATACCATTTGGTGGGATGGAAAGATAAATCTTCCTACCACTACCGAAATTTTCAATAATTTAAAAGGTTTGGTAACCAACCATCTTTCCAACAAAAAACTATACGTGGTAGATACCTATTGCGGAACAAACAAAGACACCAGAATGAAAGTTCGCTTTGTAACGGAAGTAGCATGGCAGGCTCACTTTGTGACCAACATGTTCATCCGTCCTTCCATTTATGAATTGGAAAACTACGGAGAACCTGATTTCATCGTAATAAACGGTTCCAAAGTAACCAATCCGAATTGGAAAGAACAAGGATTGAATTCTGAAAACTTTATAGTGTTCAACCTTACAGACAAAATTCAGATCATCGGAGGAACCTGGTATGGAGGTGAAATGAAAAAAGGTATGTTCTCCATGATGAACTACTACCTTCCATTAAAGGGAATGGCATCCATGCACTGCTCTGCAAACGTAGGAGAAGCCGGAGATGTTGCCGTATATTTCGGTCTGTCAGGAACCGGAAAAACCACCTTGTCAGCAGACCCTAAACGATACTTGATCGGTGACGACGAACACGGATGGGATGACAACGGAGTGTTCAATTACGAAGGAGGATGCTATGCAAAAGTAATTGACCTTTCAGAAGAAAAAGAACCGGATATCTGGAGAGCCATCAAAAGAGATGCCTTGTTGGAGAACGTAGTGGTAAAACCTAATGGAGAAGTAGACTTTACAGACAAATCCATAACTGAAAATACCCGCGTTTCCTATCCTATTTATCACATCAATAAAATTGTACTGCCTTCCAAAGCAGGACATGCCAAAAAAATTATATACTTATCAGCAGATGCGTTTGGAGTATTGCCTCCCGTATCTATTCTGGATGAAGAACAGGCACAATATCACTTCCTTTGCGGATATACCTCTAAATTAGCAGGAACCGAAAGAGGAATTACAGAACCGCTACCTTCTTTCTCCCCGGCTTTCGGTGAAGCATTCCTTTCTTTACACCCAACTACCTATTCCAAAACTCTGGTAGGTAAAATGAAAGAACACGGAGCTAAAGCTTATCTGGTAAATACCGGGTGGAACGGAACAGGAAAACGTATTTCATTGAAAGATACAAGAGCAATCATAGATGCCATTATTGACGGCTCTATCGAAAAAGCACCTACAGCTACCATACCTTATCTGAACCTGACTTTCCCAACCCAATTGGAAAAAGTTTCTGATATATTAGACCCTCGAACCAGCTATGCTGATGTTTCAGAATGGGAAGCAAAAGCAAAAGACCTGGCTGCTAAATATATCAAAAACTTTGAACAGTATACCGATACTGAAGAAGGTAAAAGATTAGTTGCGGCAGGTCCTCAGTTATAAAAGTAATTACACCTAATATACTGAAATGAAAAATCCCTGAAAATTCAGGGATTTTTTTTATGAGAATATAGGAGTAATGGACAAAAATTAAAATAATCTGTAATACAACAGGGTAAACGCATCATGAAATAGTAAAGCGCACTCTCTACCTGAAAGGCGGTACTTTCATAATCCCGAAATTTGGATTAATGAACAAAAATCAGGCTATTATTCAGACATGGTTTTCATAATGGACATTTTGAGTTTATTTGCCCTGAGCTCAGGTCATTTAGCTAAATATCCCCCATCAACAGTGTAATATCCACCGTTGCAGAAAGAAGCCCGATCACTGCTTAGCCATAAGACAAGATCAACAATTTCATCAACTTTACCCAGTCTGCCCATAGGGTGTTTATACACTAAAAAGTCATAAGCATCCTTATTTTCAATTAGATCATGAGTAAGATTGGTTTCAACGAATCCCGGACCTACAGAGTTGGCTCTGATGCCTTGTTTTCCATATTCCAGAGCTACATTCTTTGTCAATCCCACTACCCCATGCTTAGCCGCAACATAGCCACAGGCTCCGGCAAAACCAACCTGACCTAAAATAGAAGCCATATTAACGATTACACCCCCACCATTCTTTAACATCTGGGGAATTTGAAAACGCATTCCATAAAATACGCTGGATAAGTTTACAGCAATGATTTTATCCCAAGCCTCAACCGGATATTCCCCGATAGGAGCGCTGGAACCGCCAATTCCGGCATTATTGAATGCAATATCTAATCTTCCATAATGATCAACCGTCTGTTTGATCAGTTTTTCATTATCACTGGCGCTGGAAGCATCAGCTTTAATGAAGATAGCCTCACCGCCATCTTTAGTGATCAGATCGATCGTTTCTTCTCCTCTTTCAGAAATTATATCGGAAACAACAACTTTTGCCCCTTCTTTGGCATATAATAGGGACATTGCCCGTCCAAATCCTGAACCGCCGCCACTGACAACGGCAACTTTATCATCTAATTTCATATTTTGTATTTTTTAGAATTTTGTGGTTTGTATATAGAGATCATAATGTACCCAAATATATGAAAATAAATTAAAATAATCCGCAATACACAGATTCCGGTTCGGCAAGTTCGATCAATGAACGCAGCTTAACGAGGAATGAAGACGGAAATTTTCCCCGAAAAAAAAGAGGAGAAATTCCCACCCATCCTTTTTCAAAAAAATCCTACCTTTGTAATACATGAAATTCTTAGTTTTTGATACCGAAACCACAGGTCTGCCGGCCAATGCCAGCGCTCCTGTTTCCGATTCCGATAACTGGCCGCGCATGGTTCAGATTGCCTGGCAATTACATGATGAAAACGGGAATTTGCTGGAAAATCATGATTATATCATAAAACCGGAAAACTATGATATTCCCTTTAATGCGCAAAAAATTCACGGAATCAGTACGGAAAAAGCATTGGAAGAAGGACATGACCTCAGAACCATACTGGAGCAATTTCATGCGGTATTAAAAGAAAATCCTATCTTGGTGGGACAAAATATTTCTTTTGACATTCCTATCGTAGGAGCAGAATTTTACCGAAAATCCATAGATAACAATATTGCCGAATTACCTCTGATAGATACGGCACAGGAAGGAACCTCCTTTTGTGCCTTGCCCGGAGGTATGGGAGGCGGATTTAAATACCCGAAACTTTCCGAATTGTATAAAAAACTCTTTGGTCACAGTTTTGATGAAGCACACAATGCAGCTGCCGATGTGAATGCTACCGCGCAGGCATTCTGGGAATTGGTGCGCCTGAGACAGATTGCCCCACAAAAACTGCGTTTTACCGAAGAACAACTCACTGCTTTCATCCAAGACCATCCGGAGCCTTTCCGCCCTTTTGATATTGTAGTACGCCAACAGGTAGAAGATTTCAATGAAAAACTTAAAAGAAAAAGAAACGAAGGAAAAAAACCTTCGGATACCATCAATTTTTCCCATTTTTTTCATTTTCACAATCATTCGGTTTATTCTATTCTTACTTCCACCAGTAAACATGCAGACCTGATAAAAAAAACCATAGAATATAATATGCCCGCGCTGGGAGTTACCGACTCGGGAAACCTGATGGGAGCTTTTGCCTTTCTCAACGAAATAAAAAAGGCTAACGGCAAGATCAAAGACCATAACAAAAAGGTGGAATCGGGTGAGATTTCCGACCCTCCGGGAAAAGAGATCCTTCCTATCATCGGCTGCGAATTGTATATATCTGAAAACTACCTGCAGAACAAGTTTACCAAAGACAATCCGGACAGAAGATATACCCAGATATTACTTGCGAAGAATCATGCCGGATTTAAAAACCTGTCCAAACTTTCCACGTTGGGATATAAATTAGGCTTGTATGCGGGGTATCCGCGTGTAGGAAAAGAACTCATAAAAAAATACAAGGAAAATTTAATCGCTACTACCGGCGATTTATCTTCCGAAATACCCAGTTTGCTATTAAACGTGGGAGAAAAACAGGCAGAAGAGGCTTTTGTTTACTGGCATACTCTGTTTGGCGAAGATTTTTACGTGGAACTGCTTCGGCATCATCTGGACGAAGAGGAGCACCTGAACAAAATATTACTCAAATTTGCAAAAAAATACGGCGTAAAAGTATTGGCACAAAACAATACTTTTTACATTAATAAGGAAGAAGCGGAAACTCAGGATATTTTACTCTGCATTAAAGATGGCGAAAAGCAGTCTACCCCGAAAGGAAGAGGGTTTGGAAAACGTTTTGGTCTCCCTAACAATGAATATAATTTCAAATCGCAGGAAGAAATGTGCGATTTATTTTCCGACATTCCCGAAGCGATAGAAAATTTTGAAGATTTCATCAGGAAGTTTGAACCGTATGAACTAGCCCGTGAGGTTTTGCTTCCCAAATTCCAAATACCGGATGAATTCATCGACCCCCGGGACGAAACAGACGGAGGAAAACGGGGGGAAAATGCCTATTTGGCACATCTTACCTGGGAAGGTGCAAAAAAACGGTATGGAGAGACTCTGTCCGATGAAATCAGGGAACGTCTGGAATTCGAGCTGGAGATCATTGCTAAAACAGGATACCCGGGATATTTTCTGATTGTTCAGGATTTCACTTCCCAAGCCCGCAAAATGGGCGTTTCCGTGGGTCCCGGACGAGGTTCTGCCGCGGGATCTGCAGTGGCTTACTGTATCGGGATCACCAATATTGACCCGATAAAATACGATTTACTGTTTGAGCGTTTCCTGAATCCGGATCGGGTATCGCTTCCCGATATTGATATAGACTTTGACGATCGCGGACGTGAAAAAATAATACAATGGGTGGTTAACAAATACGGAGAAAATCAGGTAGCGCAAATCATTACTTATGGTACATTAGCCGGACGTTCTGCCATTCGGGATGCCGGAAGGGTACTGGAACTGCCCCTGAGCGACACGGATCGGCTATCCAAAAACCTGCCTCACAACCTGAATCTTACCCGGTTAAAAAACAGATCGGAAAACGATTTGTTAAAAGATTTCGGAAAGGAAGAAGCCGAACCGGTACTTCAACTGAAACAAAAATTTCAGTCTGAAGATTTAGAAGGAAAGGTGATCCAAAATGCGTATCAACTGGAAGGGAGTTTGCGAAACACCGGAGTTCATGCCTGCGGAGTGATCATCACCCCTGAAGATATTACGAATTTAATTCCGGTAGCAGTTGCCAAAGATTCTACCTTACTGGTTTCTCAGTTTGATAACTCTGTAGTGGAAAGCGCCGGATTACTGAAAATGGATTTTTTGGGATTGCGAACCTTGACCATTATTCACGATACCATTGAAATTATAAAAAAGCGAAAAGGAGAGGCTCCTGATCCTGATGAGTTCCCTCTGGATGACGAAAAAACATACGATATATTCAAAAACGGAAATACCATAGGAATATTCCAATACGAGTCGTCCGGAATGCAAAAACACCTCAAGGCTTTACAACCCGACAAGTTCGAGGATTTAATTGCCATGAATGCATTATACCGTCCGGGACCGTTACAATATATTCCGAATTTTATCAACCGTAAGCACGGAAAAGAGGAGATTACCTATGATCTTCCCGATATGGAGGAATATCTGGCAGATACATACGGAATTACCGTGTATCAGGAACAGGTGATGTTGCTTTCCCAGAAACTTGCAGGATTCAGCAAAGGTGATGCGGATGTACTGCGAAAAGCCATGGGAAAAAAACAGATCGAAGTACTGAACAAAATGGAGGAGAAATTCCTCAAAGGAGCAATTGAACGGGGACATCCCGAGGAAAAACTGAAAAAAATATGGGAAGACTGGAAAGCTTTTGCTCAATATGCTTTCAACAAATCCCATTCTACCTGCTATGCTTTTATTGCATTTCAGACTGCTTACCTGAAAGCTCATTATCCGGCGGAATTCATGGCGGCACTGTTGAGCAACAACCTGAACAACCTTAGTACTTTAACCTTTTTCATGGAGGAATGTAAAAATATGGGATTGGAAGTATTAGGTCCTGATGTAAACGAAAGTGATTACGAATTTACTGTAAATGAAAAAGGAGCCATTCGTTTTGGAATGGGAGCCATAAAAGGAATTGGTGAAAATGCCGTGGAGGTTATTGTTCGTGAACGTCAGAAGAACGGAAAATACGGCAATATATTTGAGTTTTTCGAAAGAGCCGACTTAAAAAACTGCAATAAAAAAGTACTGGAAAATCTGGTATTGGCCGGTGCTTTTGATGAATTGGCAGACAACAATCGGGCACAGTTTTTTGCGGAGGAAAATGGCTATACGACCATAGAAAAGCTGGTGCGATACGGAATCGCCTATCAGGATAATAAAAATTCCTCACAAAATTCTTTATTCGGAGATCTGGGAGATGTTGGTTTTGATGTGATGAAACCGATCATTCCAAAAACGGAAGAGTGGAGCATCATGCATAAACTGGGCAAAGAGAAGGAAGTGGTGGGAATTTATATTTCTGCGCATCCGATGGATAATTACAAATATGAGATTGCGTTGATCAAGCCCAGAGATATTGCAGAAATTAACGAACATAAAGAAAAATATATAAATAAGGAGGTTTACATTGCAGGAATGATTACCCGGTATGAACATCGGGATGTGGATAATGGAAGATCCCGAATGGCTTTCTTTGATGTGGAAGACAAGACCGGAACTATTTCCCTGAAATTGAAGAAAAACTATCTGGATCTTCAAAAATATCTGATTCCTAATCTGTTTGTCCTGATAAAAATTACTGTGGGGATGATCCGTGATAATGGTTTTGTCTACATCAACGTGTTAAACATGGAAGAGCTGAGTGAAGTAATTCAGAAACATGCAAAAAAACTTACTCTCAAGATCAATCTGGAAAAATTGGACGAAAATACATTGGCTTCCTTAAATAAGATCTGTGATCTAAATGTCGGAGCTAAAGATATTCATTTTGAGATTGTAGACACTAAAAATAATATGCTTTTAGAATCCACATCCATGAACAAGCGGATAAACATCACCAAAAAGGTTTTGGACGAGATTAAAGATAATTTATTCCTTGATTTCAAATTAAATTGACCTGAGTTTAGCATAATAACTAGAAAAATAGTAGGAAAAAGACAGGGCAAACGCATCATGAAATAGTAAGGCGCACACTCTGCCTGAAAGGCAATATTTTCGTAACTGCAAGGTCAGTGACCTGCGGAGAGTACACACAACAACTCTTCCTGTCTGAAAGGCAGACTAAAAATAGGTATGAATTCCTGTCTTGATATTCTGTGTGGTTTTCCCTTAAAAAATGCACAACACGTTGAACAAAAAAAAATAAATTCAAAAATATTTTTTACTGCTGTGGGGTAATTTTTTTATTCCTTCAAGTAAAACGGAATTTTTAAATGTCGACCGTGCATCTCCCATAAAAAGGGTTGTTTTCCCGTTGGTTTGCGTTTGATCCGAATCCGGGGTCATCAGGATGTTTACCAACGCAGCAACTTCAATAAATACTGCTTAACGCTGTTTTAAGATATTTAACATTTTTTTAAGAAAAAAAAACACTACCTTTGGCAGGTGAATAGACATTATTCTGTTGATTATAATGTCTTTTTAATTTTATTTATGTAGTCTTTATGATGAATATGAACATTTTTACTATAATCAGAAATCTAAAACAAGATCTTTCACTGTCTTTTCATGGTTGTTCTAACCCTCAAATCTTTAGCCTATTTTAAATTCTATCTTATTAAATAAAATCAGTGGACACAATATTATCTTAAACTATGAATAAACATTTTCATACTTTTCATATTCCGGTCATGGGATTATCATACACTATTGATACTCCTGTTAAGGTCGCCCGTTTTGGTATTTCCTCAGTAGTTTCTATTGTTCAGGATTCTTTGATAGAAAAAATGCGGGAATATTATTACAAAAAAAATAATAAACCCTACCATCCTATTGAAACAACAGAACCGGATTATCGTGCCAAACGAATTACCGATTACCTGAATTTATTAAACCATATCGTTCAGAATCAGGTCGATAAATTAAAGAATTCTTCTTTTGAGTCAGGTTCTGAGCTTATGCTTTATTTTGAAATGTTGCCCGAAAACAGTTTTTTAAAAAAACTGTATCAAAAAATGAAGGGAATACATGATAAATACGAACAAAAGAAAATCCAGCAGCAATTAAAGGAACTCATTCGTGCAGGCAGTATTGATGTAAACATCATGACAAAGGTAGACAACAATCAATACGGAAAAGACGGCAACATTATTGAAGACGGTTCTGATGCCGTTGCAGCTTTACGAGGATATTCCAAAAGCAATTTGGTTGATTCTTCCATCATCTTTTCGGCAGGTATGAATCCCCGATTGTTTAATTATCTGGAAAATATTCCGGCATTTACGGAAATAAAAGACGGGAAGTTTGAGAAAAAGATAGTTATAAAAGTGAGCGATTATCGTTCTGCTATTATTCAGGGAAAATATTTAGCAAAGAAAGGATTATGGGTGTCCGAATTTCGGATCGAATCCGGATTGAATTGCGGAGGACATGCCTTTGCCAGTCAGGGATATATGCTGGGACCTATTTTAGAGGAATTTAAAACCAAGCGAAGCACCTTAAACTCCGAATTATTTGAGATGTATAGTAAGGCTTTGCAGCTAAAAGGAAAAACCGCCCCTGAAAAAGCTCCGGAAATCACCATTACCGTACAAGGCGGCATTGGCACTTATGAGGAAGATGAATTTTTGCGTACTTATTATCAGGTAAATGCTACCGGATGGGGAAGTCCGTTTTTGTTGGTTCCCGAAGCGGTCAGCATAGACGACGAAACTCTGGAAGCATTGGTGAAATCGAAAGAAGAAGATATTTATTTGAGCAGTAATTCTCCTTTGGGAGTTCCGTTTAATTACCTGAAAAACATTTCCGGAGAAAAAGAGAAATATCGCTTTGTCGAAGAGGGTCATCCGGGAAGTCCCTGTACGGAAAAACTTTTAAAATCAAATACCGAGTTTACACAAAAGCCTATCTGTACGGCTTCTGTATCCTATATCCGGCAGAAAATAAAACAGATTACCAAACAAAACATCAACGAGGAAGAACGCAAAAAGCAAATTGCCTCTATTTTAACGAAAGAATGTTTATGTGCAGGATTGTGTAATTCCGCATTGCGTAAATACGAACTTCCCCCTATATCTAAAGAAATTCTGGGCGTAACCGTATGTCCGGGACCTAACATAGCCTATTTCGATAAGGTAGTTTCGCTTAAAGATATGATAGATCATATTTACGGGCGCACTAATCTTCTGAAATCCGGTTATCGTCCGCATATGTTTGTTAAAGAGCTTCATATCTACATGAAATATCTGAAAGAACAAGTTATAGAAATCGTAGATTATACCGATAAAAAGCTGGTCGGTTATTATGAAGTATTTTGTCAAAACATGCAGAATGCAGTAGAATATTACCGCACTCAGATACATGTTATTACCCCTAAGGAAGATACTAAGAATCAGTTTATATCTGAGCTGAAATCGATAGAAACAGAAATAAACAAAATTTTAGACGGTATCAGACTTTCTTTTCAGAAACAATCGATAAACTAATTCTCAACCAGGTTGTACAGGATTATTTTTATCTGAAAAATATTCAAGAAAAAATTCCATAAGTAATTTTATGGAATTTTTTTTAACATTTATTTTGTTAATCAACAGCTGCTTAGTGTGTTTTTCCACTTAAAAAATGCTTTTTATAATTTTAACAAATTTGTCTTCGGCGGAAATATCAGAAATGTAAAAAATTGATCTGACAGGATAATGCACTGCGGGTAAGCATTAAATATTTATCTTTGTAAGGTTCTGTAAATAAATAATAAGCTGTCAGTAAGATGGGCAATACAAGAATATTTAAAACTCCTTTTGCCAGTATATATCCGATGTACATACAAAAAGCGGAGAAAAAAGGACGTACAAAAGAAGAAGTGGATACGATTATCCTTTGGCTGACGGGTTACGATAAGCAATCGTTGCAACAGCAGATTGATACAAACAATGACTTTGAAACCTTTTTCGGTCAGGCGCCATGCATAAATCCAAACGTCTCAAAGATCACCGGTGTAATTTGTGGTTATCGTGTTGAAGAAAT
>JAISMV010000048.1 GCA_031276535.1 Flavobacteriaceae bacterium | reverse complement strand
TGTTTTTTAGACGGAGGATACTCTATACCATAAATATACGAAAAAAATTCCCTTTTCACAAGTTTTTTCATTTGTTGATCAGGGCAAACGCATCATGAAATAGTAAAGCGCACTCTCTGCCTGAAAGGCAATATTTTTCGTAACCGCAAGTCAGCGACTTGCGGGGAGCACGCACAACAACTCTCCCTGCCTGAAAGGCAGGACTAAAAATAGTAACTCTGAACTACACACGTCTTTTTTATCATCTTCTGTTGCGCATAAAAAACAGCAATCCAATCCGAGAATACGAAAAAGAATACCTCAAGTTTTGAAGAAGAATACCGTCAATTTTTAACAGAGAACGGGAACGATATTTTTCGAAAGATTAAGTCCTGCCTTTCAGGCAGTGCGGTACTTTCGTTATCTTCTCCCGCAAGTCATCGACTTGCGGTTATGAAGATCAAATCCTTTCAGGATTTTTGCTACGTTATAAAAAAATTTCAAATATATAATCAATACGCCATCCATGAACAAAAAACCGGATTAAACTTGTTTAAAATATTAATAATCAATATGATATATAAAAATTATTTATGACTCACAACTATTTTACACGATGTTATGTGTATTTCTCCCCATTTTATTTTTCTGAAATTATGATGCGTTTGCCCTGTTATATTCAACATTTAATACGGTTGAAATGACAATTCGGAAAATAAAATTTCTGTTTTCCCGTTATTTCTTTATAAGAAAATTTTATGGATATAAAATCATTGCAGGAAAAATGTCAGAGAAACGGTTTTGAACTTGTTTACGTTCAAACGAAAGAGGAGGCTTTAGAAAAAGCGAAAAATTACATAAAGCCAGGCGTAAGTGTTGGGTTGGGCGGTTCTGTCACGGTTGATGAAGTCGGTGTCATGGACTTTCTGGTGTCTAAAAAGGACATTACGCTTTTTAATCAGTATGAAGACGGAATCAGTAAGGAAGAGAACATACACCGCCGTAAAAGAGGTATGGTTTCCGATATTTTTATAACAGGTACGAACGCGCTGACGCTGGAGGGAGAACTTGTAAACTGCGACGGTGACGGAAACAGGGTGGCAGGACAGATTTACGGCTCGGACAAGCTTTTGATAATAACCGGTGTGAATAAAATTGTCAAAGATATAAACGAAGGATTTGACCGGATTAAAAATATCGCTGCCGTAAAAAATGTGGAGAGGCTCAACCGAAAAGCATTGACATTCGGAAAAGAACCGTATCATACAATAGACGGCATATCAAAAAAATATACGATTATAACCGCCGACGTTCCCGGACGCACAACCATTATTTTGGTAAACGAAACGTTGGGATACTAAATTTAGCCTAAAAAATCAGGGCTTTAATTTTTAGGACTAAAAAATTTATCTGCTAAACGGTATTATTCTCTTTTTAAGGGTTGGGTACTCTGGATATTATGGCATCCGAGAAACCTAATTTTTTAATATTTTCCAATAATCGTCTGGCTGACTCATAATTGGTCACTTTTCCGCTTGTGTAAACGTAACCATTGCTATACCGCTCTCTCACTACATTGTTTAATCCTTTAAAAACAGCGTCTTTTTCCCTATATTTTTTAGGAGACAGCAATAATTCTATGGTAAAATATTCTTCACTTAAATATTCTTTCTCTTTGAATTCCACGATCATGGCATCGGTAAATCCTGCCTCTTTAGCTATTTTCAGGATATTATCGCCTTCTGATTTCAAATTGGTGTTTCCGGCATAATAAACGTATTTACCGTTGGCTTTAATAATTTCCACATCTTTCATACCTCTAAGCTGAGCGGAATTAAGACTGTATTTATTAAAGGAAGCTAAGAACTGCACTTTCAACCGGATATTCTCCAGCGGTTTTTCTTTTTCCTCAACAACTTCAGGGTTAAGCTCATCTCCTCCTGATTTTTTATCATACTCTTTTTTATAGCTGAGAAAAGCCTTATAAATATTTTTTGCTATGGTATTCTGTCCGTCTTCTGAATTTAAATATCTTCCTTCCTGATAGTTGGAAATAAATCCGGCCTCTACTAAAACAGAGGGCATGGCTGTATAAACCAAAACCACAAGCCCCAATTGCTTAACTCCCCGGGAAAGTCTATTCTCTTTTCTGAAGTTTTCTTCAATATACGTTGCTATTTTCAGGCTGTTTTCCAAATGGACGCTTTGCATCAAAGTAAGCCCTATGATTGATTCCGGAGAAGAAGGATTGAATCCTTCGTATTTGGTTTGATAATCTTTTTCCAGTAAAATTACCTCATTTTCTCTTTTTGCTACATTAAAGTTATCCTGATTCCTGTGGGCTCCCAAAACGTAAGTTTCCGTTCCATAGGCCGAACTTCTGGCATTGGCATTGCAATGAATTGAAATAAACAAATCCGCTTTATTTCTGTTGGCTATGTCGGCACGGGTCATTAAAGGAATAAACTCATCCGTTTTACGTGTGTAAATAACCTTTATATCTTTATGGTTTCTTTCAATCAGAGCGCCTATTTTTAATACTAAAGAGAGATTTACGTCTTTTTCGTTGATGGAAAAACCTACTGCCCCGCTGTCATGACCTCCGTGTCCTGCATCTAGAACCAAGGTAAAGTCCTTTTTTTGTGAAAATGATACGTTTATGGAAAAGATAGATATTAATACGAGTATATTTTTTAAGTTAAATATTGTTAAAACTCTCATAAATTCTTTTTTTTGATTAATTTTGACGTCAATTTTCTCTCTGAATTTATATACCTTGATTAATTCACGATTCAAATATAACATACTTTGTTTATTATTTCTAATTTTTAACATTCTGTTAGCACAGGAGAACTCTATTGACTCCTCTAAGGTAGCTGCAGACACCCTAAAACCTTTAAAAGAAAGATTAGAAGACGTTGTAGATACCAAAGGAGACGAAATTAGGAATATTTTTTCAAAAAAAATAACATATCTCATTCATAATGCAAAAGTAAGTTATCAGGACATGACGATAGAGGCTGATTATATCGTTATGGACTGGAATACCGGCGATGTCATCGCAAGGGGAAAAACAGACAGTTTGGGAAGGTTTGTGGATAATATCATCTTCACTCAGGCAGGAAAAAATTTCGAATACACGGAAGCCTCGTTTAATATGAATACCAAACAGGGAACGGCATTTAACGTACGCACGGAAGAAGATGAAATGGCAATCGCTGCCCAAAAAGCAAAGAGAATGAATGATCAGGATTATTATATGAGGAGAAGCTTTATGACAACCGATGAATATTTTAAAACAAAAAAAGATTCTCTTCCCGATTATCATTTATCTACCAACAAACTAAAACTGATTACCGGAAAAAATAAAAAAACCCTGATTGCCGGTCCTACAACTATGTATATAGAACAGGTTCCTACACCTTTTATGCTTCCGTTTTTATATTTACCTTCTTCGGGACAGAAACGGGAGGCGGGTATTCTCATAGGTACTTTTGGAGAACGGCAATCCAAAGGCTTTTATCTGGAAAGATGGGGAGTCTATATTCCCATTGGAGAATATTTGGATCTGGAAACCCGGTTTGGTATCTATACCAAAGGAAGCTGGATGCTGGACAACCGCCTCAGATATTTAAAAAGATATAAATACTCCGGAAATTTTAATCTCATCTATGAAAAAAACGTCAACAGCACCAAAGGATTAAGTGATTATTCCGAAACGGAAAATTATAGGGTGGTCTGGTCTCATTCACAGGATCCTAAAGCCAATCCTACCCTTTCTTTCAATGCTATGGTCAATTTCATGAGCCAAAACTATTACAACACCAGCATTTATAATCAAAATGCCCTCTATGGAGATGTAAACAATAACCAGACTTCTTCTTCCATATCCTTAGTTAAAAGATTCAACAACAACCCTTTAACAATTTCCTTAAATGTTTCTTCCTCACAGAATATTTCTTCAGGGGATGTTTCCATGACCCTTCCGGATCTATCCGTGACCATGCCTCAAATATATCCTTTTAAACCCAAATCCGGTGCCAGAAAAAACCTGTGGCAGAACATATACATGAATTATAAGATGAACCTTCGAAACTCGGTTTCCACCACTATTGATGATATGTTTTCTTCCAAAATGCTCGATAATTCCAAAAACGGTATGACAAATTCAAGCAGTTTCGGTACCACTACTACCGTATTCAATTATTTTCAGTTGGGAGTAAGCGGAAACTATAAAGAAGTATGGACTACAAAGACTTTACGAAAAGAGTATGATGCCAACACCGGTAAGATCAATACAATAGACAAAAACGGACTTAAAACCTATCGAACCTTCGACGGTTCCCTTAACCTGACCACAACTTTATACGGAATTGCAAACTTTAAAAAAGGAGGAATGATCCAGGCGATCAGGCATATGATCTCCCCAAGTGTCAGCTATTCGTATACCCCCGATTTCTCCGGAGATTCATGGGGATATTACGGAACGTATGTGGACAAAGACGGGAAAAAAATAAAATATTCTTATTTTGAAGGAGGAATCATGGGAAGTCCTTCCGGTTATGAAAGCAGCTCTGTTAACTTCTCTTTTGCCAACAATCTGGAGATGAAGGTCAGAAGTGAAAAAGAACCTCAGGGAGTAAAAAAGATAAAAATACTGGAATCACTAAATGTCAGCACTTCGTACAACTTTGCTGCGGATTCCTTAAACTGGAGTCCCATTAGCGCAACGGGTTCCACCTCTTTATTCAATACAAAATTAAGGGTAAATTATGCCTTTAGGATCAATCCGTATAAAATTGTATTTGACAATCCGGAATCCTCCGTAGGACATCCCGTTAATAAACTCGGACATTTTTCCATAGCCAGCTATACCATGGGGCTGAACTTCTCTTTAGAACCTTCCCTTTTCGGAGAAAAGAAAACTCCCAAGTATAAAAAACAAGGAACCATACGATATGAGAAATATTATTTCGATGACGATAACTATGCCCGTTTTGATATTCCCTGGAGATTGGATATTGGTCTGAATTACTCCTCAACCAAAGAATACAACAGACATATCAATACATCCGCTACCGTTAATTTTACGGGAGAGATCTCACCTTCCCCTTACTGGAGAATTACAGCTTCCACTAATTATGACATGAACAGCAAAGAATTCGGATACACACGATTAGGGTTTATGAGAGATTTAAGAAGTTTCAATATTGACTTTAACTGGGTACCTATTTCATACGGTTACAATAAAACATGGAACTTTTACGTTGGCATCAAAGCAGCCATACTGAAAGATGCTGTAAAATACGAAGCTAAAAATTTCAATGATCAGACCAAATTCTAAAAAATTAAGTATATTTATACAGTAATATAAAGTATAAGATTATGTCCAAAAATAGTATAAACACAGACGAGGCTCCTGCCGCTATCGGACCTTATTCTCAAGCTGTTAAAGCAAATAATTTCCTTTTTGTTTCAGGGCAGATACCGGTTGATCCCAAAACCGGTCAGATACCGGCTTCCATAGAAGAACAAACTCATCAGGTAATGAAGAATATCCAGGCTATTCTCAACAAAGCGGAACTTTCATGGAGTCATCTGGTGAAAACAACGATCTTTTTAACGGATATGAATGATTTTGCTAAAGTCAATGAAATTTATGCTTCGTATTTCTCTGAAACTTTCCCTGCAAGAGAATGTGTACAAGTGTCTGCATTACCTAAAAATGTATCTATTGAAATTTCAGTAATTGCATCAAAATAAAAAATAAAAATGATTAAAAATAAAATTGCTGTTTTATCAGGGCTTTTAGTGGTAGTCATCCTCATTACCTTTTCAGTTATGATCTGGATACCCTACGACTATAAAGGATTACCCATAGAATCTTGGAATAGTATAAACACAGACGAGGCTCCTGCCGCTATCGGACCTTATTCTCAAGCTGTTAAAGCAAATAATTTCCTTTTTGTTTCAGGGCAGATACCGATTGATCCCAAAACCGGTCAGATACCGGCTTCCATAGAAGAACAAACTCATCAGGTAATGAAGAATATTCAGGCTATCCTCAATAAAGCGGAACTTTCATGGGATCATTTGGTGAAAACAACGATCTTTTTAACGGATATGAATGATTTTGCTAAAGTCAATGAAATTTATGCTTCGTATTTCTCTGAAACTTTCCCTGCAAGAGAATGTGTACAGGTGTCTGCTTTACCTAAAAATGTATCTATTGAAATTTCAGTAATTGCATTAAATATAAAAAATAAAAATGATTAGAAATACAATTGCCGTTTTATCAGGGCTTTTAGTGGCAGTCACCCTCATTACCTTTTCAGTTATGATCAATTCTTATTGGATACCCTACGACTATAAAGGATTACCCATAGAATATTGGAAGTCTATTGTCAGAACAGCGAAAGGAGAGTTTTTTATAGCCTTATTAATTTCTTCGGGCGTAGGATCTTTATTAGGGGGAATAGTTTGTGCCCTGATCGTAAAAACCGCTAAGAAAGCCTATGCTATGCTGATAGGATTCATTTTACTACTAACTGCCATAGCTACAGTATTTATTTTCAAAGGTTACCCTACTTGGTATTGCATAAGTATATTTTTTATATTTTTTCCATTTTCCTGGTTGGGAGCACAAGTAGTGGAATGGTTGCAGTACAAGGTAATAGAACCTAAAAAGAACTTATGATCGGTTTCGGTTACTAAAATATCGCCGGTAAACACGATTGAATTCCGACGTTTTAAATAAAAAAACAGTATTCTTGCAATCATGTATAAAAATACCATATTTATGGTATTTTTTTTATTATACAACAATGTACATTTGCAGCAATATAGTTTACTATACGCCTTAACCAAAACTTATTATGAAATGAACTTATTTTTAACAAAAAAGAAAAGAACCGCTGACTCAAAGCAGTTTAAGCAGTTTAAGCAGTTTAAATCGTTCCCAACCGATCGAACTTTAAGATCAGTTTCGATCACTACTACTTCTTCTTCCTTTTATTGTTGTTGTTGCATGTAATTAGGTGCACACAACCCTATTTAGTCTCAACTACTTACCTGTTTATTGTGTAATGAGGCATCCTTAATGTATATTTCCAAAGACGTTTTTGTCACAGTTCTTACCTCTGAATCCCAATAAGCTCGCTTTTAACGTTCGCCTAAACAGGATAAACGCATCTGTCTTCACCGATGTTTCTTCTGCATCTCACAAAACATAAAGATACGGAAAATATTTTAATATATCAAATTTATTTCATGACAATTCCTGATTT
>JAISMV010000043.1 GCA_031276535.1 Flavobacteriaceae bacterium | reverse complement strand
CTCCCCTCGGAATGATCCTTTTTATCCTCCCTGAAAAAGGACATCGTTAATCCCAATACTCCTATGATAAGAAAAAGTTTTAGTATAACCCGGGATTCTCCGTTTCTATGAGCCATCTTCTTTTTTTATCTAAAAGTATTTTATTTATCTGAAATTACCAAAATACGTATTGTTAAAATGTTGTTAAAGTTTTTTATTTCAATTCTGAACGCTTTTTTAATCGGAGTTATAGAGATCTTTTTGTAAAACTTTATCCTGAGCTCAGATTTGCCGTGGAAAATTTTAGGTGAAAAAGGGGGATTTGTAATTTTAAGAGGGGAAATCTCAAATATATAATCGAATTGGTACTTACGAAATTAGAAGATCAGGTTGCGAAAATCTTTGTAAGAAATTTAAACTAAAAATCGAATGACTCGGATTTTTAAGGCTTCCTTCCGGTAAAAACCTTTTTTAAATTGAAAAATTTATGAGGGTCAATTGCTTTTAGCTTGTGCTTAAACCGAACTTAGGTTAAAACCACATAATAGCAAAGCCACTGATCATATTTTCTATGTTTTTACAGGGGTTTTCCTAAGTAAGGGAAGTTTTGAAAATGATGTCGGATAAAAAAATGATACTGAAAACCTCTATGAAACAAAAACGGTTTGGTTCAGCAGAAAGATACGCATTAATGTACGTGTTTTTCGGCATGGTAAGAAGACCGTACCAAAGGGCTGCTTTCAATATATCGGAAATTACCTAAACTTTGGGCAAAATCTTCGTATTCCTTAAATTGTTCCAAAGAAATAAAAGCTTTTACCGGAAGGTGTTTTTTACTAGGTTGCAAATATTGTCCGATTGTTAAAACATCTACTTTGGCATCATGAATTTCTTTAATGGTTTCATACACCTCTGAGGGTTTTTCTCCCAATCCCAGCATGATTCCGGTTTTAGTTCTTCGTTGTCCTTGTTCTTTCATGTAACGCAAAACTTCTAAACTTCGGTCGTACTTAGCCTGTATGCGGACTTCTCTGGTTAATCGACGTACTGTTTCCATGTTGTGGGAAATTACTTCCGGGGCAGCTTCCAGTATCCGGTCAATATGTTTATGTATTCCTTGGAAATCAGGAATCAGGGTTTCCATGGTGGTTCCGGGACTGATCCTCCGAACGGCATCAACCGTTTCAGCCCAGATTATGGATCCCATATCTTTCAGATCGTCTCGGTCAACGGAAGTTAATACGGCATGTTTGACTTTCATCAACTTGATGGAACGTGCTATTTTTTCCGGTTCTTCCCAATCTATTTCGGCAGGGCGTCCGGTTTTTACTCCGCAAAATCCACAGCTTCGGGTACATATATTTCCTAAGATCATGAAGGTTGCAGTGCCTTCTCCCCAACATTCTCCCATATTCGGGCAACTTCCGCTCTGGCAGATGGTATTTAGTTTGTATTTATCCACCAAATTGCGAAGTTCTTTGTAATTCTTCCCTGTGGGGAGCTTTACCCGTATCCATTTAGGTCTCGTGCCTGATGTAGCTTCCATAAGATTTAATATCTATCCTGCAAATTTACTAACTTTCCCGGTTTCGACACTTTGATTTTTCGTTTTTTAAATGCCAGGATATTATAAAACATGGGTTGTCTCTTGTCAGGTTGTGTTTATTAATTGAATTTACCCATGCGTCATTATCGAAATTGGGGGAAAACACAAAAGAATAAATATAGGATTGCATTAATGGAGTGCGGTCTGAAAGCGCCCCCAAATACAGTCCTGAAAAGTATTAAAGAGGTGTCCGGTTTTTTAAGGACACCCCAGATTTTCTTATTATATGCTAACTGCGGTTTCCAACGCCAGTTCCATCATTTTATCAAAAGATGTCTGACGTGCTTCTGAAGATATTTCTTCTTTAGTAATAAAGGAATCGGAAATGGTTAATAGACATGCTGCATTTTTCCCTAATACTTTTGCATTATGGAAAAGGGCAAAACTTTCCATTTCTACGCAGGTACATCCGTATTCTTCTGATAACTTTTTGTAATCGGATCCTCCTTCCACATAAAACACATCGCTGGAATGTACGCACGACTGATGAATCGGCAATTTCAATTCTTGCGCTTTTTTAATGATTTCCGCATTTAATTTTTCGGACGGATAGGTTTTATCTTTATCATATCCCGATTGTACTTTAGCGTATGAAGACTGGCTGTAAGCGCTGTCTGCCAATACTACATCATATACTTTTACTTCTTTTACGTAAGAACCTGCTGAACCGATACGGATAATATTTTCCACGCCATACTGAGAGTATAATTCATAGGAATAAATTCCGATGCTCGGCATTCCCATTCCTGACCCCATAATAGATATTTTCTTTCCTTTATAGATTCCGGTATACCCGAACATATTCCGTACGAAATTAAACTGTACCGGATTTTCTAAATAATTTTCTACCAGATGTTTTGCGCGAAGCGGATCTCCGGGCATTAAAACTGTTTTTGCTATTTCACCAAATTCTGCCTGAATGTGTGCGGTTGCCATAATTTTTAATTTTTTGTTATTAAGAAAAAGTAAAGATAAAAATAATATTTTAAATATGAATTATGATTTTTCCGCATGGGCATCTTGTTAAAAATTACTAATTCTTTAATTTTTTCATAAACAGGGAACTAAATCGGGTTCCCCCGGATTATTTATGTCGTTTTACGGATAAAATTCAAGTTTTTTATTTCTGTGGTTTTTTGCTTTTATATTTCTTTAGCTATCTCGTCTATGGATTGCAGGATAATATCACAACCTTTGCGAATTTCTTCATGTGTTATGGTTAGGGGAGGGGAAATTCTCAGGTATTCATTCCGATACAGCTGCCAGAAAACGATCAGTCCTTTTTTCATACATCGTTCCGCTACCTTTAAGCTAAATTCCGGAGACCGTAACTGTACTGCCAGCATCAATCCTCTTCCATTAATAGATATAATTTCCGGATGTTGTAATTTTTCTCTGTATGTCTTTTCCTTTTCATGCACCTGTTTCATGAGATCCGTAGTCAGTAGTTCTTCCATTACGGCACAGGCAGCGGCGGCGGGAATCGGGTTTCCTCCGAAGGTAGTTACATGTCCCAGTTTGGGGTGATCTGCCAAACATTCCATCATCTTTTTGGAAGCCATAAAAGCTCCTATGGGAATACCTCCTGCCATTCCTTTTCCCATCGCTAAAATATCAGGAACGATGTCATACCATTGGAAAGCAAATAATTTTCCTGTCCTTCCGAATCCGGGCTGTATCTCATCTAATACTAACAAGGTTCCTGTTTCTTCACATCTGTTCTTTAGTTTTTTCAGGTAACCTTCTTGGGGTGTGATAAATCCGGCTGCTCCCTGAATGGTCTCCACTATTACACAAGCTGTTCTTTCAGTTATTTTGGGTAAGTCTTCTTCCTCGTTGAATTTAATGAACTTAATTTGAGGCAGCAAAGGTTCAAAAGGTTTTTTATTGGTTTCTCTTCCCGCCAGACTTAAAGATCCCTGAGTATTTCCGTGGTAAGCATCTATAAAAGCGATTATTTCCTGCCTTCCGGTATGTCTTTTAGCCAGTTTCATAGAGGCTTCAATGGCTTCTGTTCCTGAATTTACCAAATAGGTGGTATGTAGAGGATCCGGAACATTTTCCGCCAGCATCTTACATATTTGTACCGGTTTTTCCATGGCATATTCTCCATATACCATCACGTGAAGATATTTTTCCGCCTGTTCTTTGATTGCCTGCACAATCTTAGGATGTGAATGTCCCAATGTATTTGCCGATACTCCGGCTACAAAGTCCAGATATGCTTTTCCGTCTTTTCCGTAAATATAATTTCCGACAGCTTTATCCACTTCAAAACCGGAGGCATGAAAGGTGGTTTTTGCCTGATATTCAAAAAAATCTTTCTGTAATGTTCCCATTTTATTCTTAATGAATTTTCTAAACAAAAGTACGGAATATATGAGCTACTAAGAGCCTGTTTAAATTTTCAGGTTCTAATTATATTTTGCATTCTTTTTAAGCTCTTTTGAGCGTCTTTTTCACTTTTTCTTTTTGATTTAGCCCGCTAAATCTTCAAATAAAAAGCAAAAAATCCATCTCAAAAATAGCAATAAAA
>JAISMV010000144.1 GCA_031276535.1 Flavobacteriaceae bacterium | reverse complement strand
AAATAAGGGTAAAAACACTTAAAAAACACGTATTATTATCTTAAAAATAGGAAAAAACTGTATTTTTTTGATTCAGAAAATACAGTTTTATGATATGGTAAATTTTGCAACGGTCTTTTTTCGTTTTCCCGATTATAAAAGTCATTCTTTCTGATTATAACTATCAGATTAAGAATTCATATTATGGAAAGTCTCTTTTGAAAGAATATTTTGCCGATACGAAATCTTTTTTTTCGTAATCCCGAATTGAATATACCTCAATCAAAAATTTTCTTCCGAAAATTTTTCAAAAACGCCTAATCCGAAAAGGGCAAAATCATATTTAACCGGATCTTTTGCATCCAATATTTTTAAATTATCCATTAGTTCCGAAACTGCCGTCCAATCGTTTTGGGTTCTTTTTAGCAATTCCAACTTCCGGGCTACATTTCCTGAATGTACATCTAACGGGCAAACCAATTGTGAAGGGGAAATGCTATTCCATATTCCGAAATCCACGCCTTTGGCATCTTTTCTTACCATCCAGCGGAGAAACATATTGATCCTCTTTGCGGAAGATCTTTTTTGAGGACTGCTTATATGTTTTTGTGTTCTTTTTAAATGATCTATCTCAAAAAATATATTTCTAAATCTTTCAATCAAATAAAAGGTATCTTTTTCTTCTTTTTTCGCTGAAAAGATTTTTTCCAATCCATCATGTTTCCGATAAATATTTTGCAGAGACTGAATAAAAAAAATCAAATCGTCGGAATTAAACGTTCGATGAATCGCTCCCTTTATTTTTTGCAAATCTTTAGAAGTGTGATTCATAACAAAATCATATGGGGAATTTTCTAAATACTGAAGTATTTTTCCGGCACTTTTTATGATGGATTTCCTGTTTCCCCATGCAATGGAAGCTGCCAGAAACCCTGAAATTTCAATATCTTCCTTTTTATAAAAAAGATGTGGAATTTGAATAGGATCGGTTTCTATAAATTCCACATGATTATATTGTTCTACCTTTTCGTCCAGAAAGGGTTTCAGCTCTAATACCGTTTTTTTCATTTACTGTATCAACTCTCCGGAGCTATTTGAATCTCCAGTCCGTCAAGTTCTTCGGTTATGGGGATCTGACAACCTAAACGACTGTTTTCTTTCACAAAAAAAGCTTCTGAAAGCATGGCTTCCTCTTCATCCCCTTTTTCCGGCAGAGGAGTATTGGGGTTTATTATATAGATCTGGCATGATGCACACATTGCCATTCCGCCACAGATTCCGATAGTCCCTTCCGGAACTAATTCATATGCCCGAATCAATTCCATTAAATTCATGGACATGTCGGTGGGCGCTTCTACCTTGTGTTTTTGTCCTTCTCTGTCTATTATGGTTATGCTAACGTCTGACATGATACACTCCTGTTATTCTATTGTCCTTACTATTGCTTTTTCGGCTTCCTTCACTGTTCCGTCAAATCCATGTACCCCTCCTACCGTGGTATATTTCAGGATATATTTTTTTCCGGGATTTAATTTGTTGTAGATACTCTGACACATCAACGTTGCTTCATGGAATCCGCAAAGGATCAGTTTTAATTTTCCGGGGTAGATATTAATATCGCCAATGGCATATATTCCTTCTATATTGGTTTGATAGTCTAACGCATTGTTTACTTTTATTGCGTTTTTTTCAATTTCCAATCCCCAGTTATTAATAGGTCCCAGTTTAGGGGTTAACCCAAACAGAGGTATAAAATAATCTACTTCTTTAGTAAATGTTTTTCCTTCCTGTTCTATAACTAAAGATTCTACTTTACCTTCTCCTTTGATGCCTGTAATTTCTGCCGGAGTTATCAGACTAACTTTTCCTTCATTTTTTAGAGCCTGAACCTTTTCTACGGAATCCAGTGCTCCTCTGAATTCATTTCTTCTGTGTACCAAAGTCACTTCTGCTGCTACATTTGCTAAAAAGATAGTCCAGTCTAATGCTGAGTCTCCTCCTCCTGCAATTAAAACTTTTTTACCCTGATATTTTTCCGGGCTTTTTACAAAATATTCCACTCCCTTATCTTCATATTCCGTAATGGAATCAATCAAAGGTTTTCTGGGTTCGAAACTTCCCAAGCCTGCAGCTATTGCCACTGCTTTGGCATGATGCCGGGTTCCTTTGTCCGTGGTAACGATAAAGGTTCCGTCATCTTGTTTTTCTATGGTTTCTGCAATTTCATTTAATGTAAATCCGGGCTCGAATTGCTTGATCTGCTCATATAAATTTTTAACCAGATCTCCTGCCTGTATGGAAGGAAAACCGGGTATATCGAAAATAGGTTTTTTAGGATATAACTCTGTCAACTGACCTCCAATACTTGGAAGAGCATCTATAATATGACATTTTAATTTTAATAATCCTGCTTCAAAAACAGCAAATAATCCGGTGGGTCCTGCTCCTATTATTAAAATATCTGTTTCTATCATGATTTCAACGTAATTTATTTTTTATTTAGTTTATATATTATTTTTTAAGGGTTATTAAATTTTTGCAAAAATAAACAAACCTGAAACGGTTTCGCCATTTTTTACAGATCTTCTATCTGATTACAAAAATCATCGGCAAATATAATGAACATATGTTTAAAATACAAAAAATATAATTTTTAAAATTAATTTATATATAAATATAAAAACCGGCTTAATTTACACGTGAACTAAGCTGGTTTTATGAGAATTGTACCTTGTGGTACTATTTTTATTCTGATTTACCTTTAGTAACAGCATCCGGATCTTTTTTCCTCTCTCCACCTGATCACCAGTTAAAAAAATCTTTAACAGATAACTTCATCTATGACAGTATCAACGATTTTATTATCTATAACACTTTTAACAGAGGTTTATACTCTACCTTATCTTCTAAAAATAATTTTCCCCGTAAAATACTTTTTATCAAATCCACGAACTTTTCGGCGAAAGTGGTTCTAATCTGATTACTGGAATATATTAACGAAATTTCCCGAAACGGAGAAGATGAAAAATATTTTACATTTTTCTTTTCAACTTCCGATAAATTTTCCGATTCCAATAACGGCAAAATGGTAAAGCCAAATCCCTCATTGACCAAACTTACCAGAGTGGAAAAACTTCCTCCTTCCAATTTTATATTAGAGTTTATGGCATCTTTATGTTTGCACAGGTCTAATACCGTATCTCTGAAACAGTGACCTTCTTCCAGCATCAACAAATAATTAAAGTCCAGTTTATCCGTATCCAATGTTTCTTCTTTATGTAAGGATCCGTTCTGTGGAGACACATAAGCTACCAAAGGTTCTCTATATATCGGTCTTTCTATAATTTGACCGTCTCCCAAAGGAGTACTGGCTATTCCGAAATCCAAATATCCTTCTTTGATTCCTTTTATTAAGTCTTCTGTTTTTAATTCCTTGATAATGAGTTCGGAACCAGGATATTTATTCCGGAATGTTTTATAAAAAAGAGGAACCAGCGTAGGGGTGATGGTAGGTATAATTCCCATTATTACGGTTCCGTTCATACTTTTTTTATCTTCTTCCACTATCTTGGATAATTTCCCGGCTTCCAGCAAAATTATTTTTGCCTGATTAACAATTTTTTTTCCTATAGGAGTAATTTTTATAGGGTTTGTCGTCCTGTCGAATAATTCAACACCCAAGGTTTTTTCAAGCTTTTGAATCTGCATACTCAACGTGGGCTGACTTACAAAAGCCTTCTCTGCCGCAATGGTAAAATTTTTATATTCGGCAACAGTCAATACGTATTGAAGTTGGATTAAAGTCATTTTTAAGTAAGGATTATAAAAAGATTTCATATAATCACGCAATTTACTAAGATTATTCCAATAAAAATAATTTTTGTAACCTTTTTACGTTTGTTTTCGTACATATGATGTGTGGACAAGAGAATGTACTATGATTCTCCACGTTTTTAATAAAAAACCATAATCATAATTTAAATTCAAGTATAAAAAAGCATTACGATTAAATGAGACAACTAAAGATTACCAAGCAGGTAACAAACAGGGAAACCGCATCTCTTGACAAATATTTACAAGAAATCGGGAAAGTGGATTTGATTACAGCTGATGAAGAAGTCGATTTGGCTCAACGCATCAAAGCAGGAGACAGGGTAGCTTTGGAAAAACTGACAAAAGCAAACTTGCGTTTTGTTGTTTCTGTAGCAAAACAATACCAAAATCAAGGACTTAGTTTACCTGACCTGATCAATGAAGGAAACTTAGGGTTAATTAAAGCCGCAAAACGTTTCGATGAAACCCGTGGATTTAAATTTATTTCTTATGCAGTATGGTGGATTCGTCAATCCATTCTTCAGGCTTTGGCAGAACAATCAAGAATTGTACGATTGCCTTTAAATAAAATAGGTTCCATCAATAAAATCAATAAGGCTTATGCCCACTTGGAACAGGAGCATGAAAGAGCCCCTTCGGCAGCCGAACTGAGCGAAGTGCTTGATATGAGTGAAGACGACATTAAGGAATCCATGAAAAACTCAAGCCGGCACTTGTCCATGGATGCTCCCCTTGTAGAAGGTGAAGATTCTAACCTGTACGATGTCTTACGTTCCGGAGAATCTCCAAGCCCTGATAAAGATTTAATGTTGGAATCTCTCCAAATTGAAATAGAACGTTCTCTTTCCACTTTAACACCCAGAGAAGCCGATTTAATCCGCTTATATTTTGGTTTGAGCGGTCAGCATCCTATGACTTTGGAGGAAATAGGCGAAACTTTTGACCTGACTCGTGAAAGAGTACGACAAATCAAAGAAAAAGCAATCCGAAGATTGAAACATACCAGTAGAAGCAAGATTTTAAAATCTTATCTTGGAAAATAAAATTTTATCTTTTTAATTACAAACTGAAAGTATCCATCGTTGATATACCGGCTTTGGATACTTTGAAAAATAAAAGTCTAATCGATTCTATCTTTTAGGCTTTTTTTATTGTATGGTTTTTCCTTACATTTTTGAACGAAGACATCTGAATGAGATTGATTTCGTTGTCGATACTGAATAGATTCCGACAAAACAGCGGAATTTCATCACCTCATCGGACGACAAATAGTTGTAACCCCATTTTTACAATAATTCCAATACCGGGCGCTGACTGATGCCACTGAGGGTGGGCATAAATCATTTTTTATAAAATGTATCGTTCTGCCATTTCGCAGGATTGTTAATTATATAATTTTCAATACGATTGTATTCATCATCGTTGCGAATGATATGGTCGTGAAATCGGGGTTGCCACGCGAAATCGGAATGAATCAAATGTGCATTTTTTGTTACCCCGATTTTGAATCCACGGATAATGGATGCCAAATTTTGTGATTGCGGTCCAAATTTGTTTGACGGTGGTGACGATGGTGGTGATGGTGATGACGGTGGTGATGGTAGAGACGCAAAATTTTGCGTCTCTACAGGTACGGTTGCCGGTTTATCAATAATAATTATCCCATGAACGTGATTGGGCATCACAACAAATTCACCCAAAACAACAAAAGGAAAATGTTTCGGAATTTCCATCCAACAATCATTCGCAATTTGACCGATCTCGGACAATTGCATCTTGCCGTCCGCAACCTTTCCAAACAAACATTTCCTTTTTGCCGTGCATATCGTAACGAAATAAGCGGCATTGTCGCCGTAATTCCACCATTGGGCACGGGCAGACGGTATGCGGTATTTATTTTGAAATTTTTCATTCATGCTTTCACGCGTTATTTCCGGTTAGTGCTACCATTTAAAATCTTCAACGATTCTATATTCGTTTTTATCCGTATCAAAGAAAAAGTAAATATGCTGTAATCCATTAGTAATAAGGATATATTGAGCCTTGAGCTGAATATTATATCGGGCTGCTTGTTCAAAAGTCTCCCGGGTGAGAGGCACTTCGGAAGCTTTACATTCCACCAATAACCAAGGATGAATTTTTTTCATAACCAAAATATCCAAACGTTTAATTTGTCGGTTAAGAGTCAGCTTTTTTTCAATTAAAAAAGCGGAATCAGGTATTTTCTTTTCTATTTTTAAATAATGAACCACATGTTGACGAACCCATTCTTCCGGTGTGAGAATTACCCATTTTTTCCTAACTTCGTCAAAAATATATCCGAGAGAATTATTCTCTTTGATCTGAAAACTATAACGCTGAGGAAAATTTAAAACCGGCAGTTCCATTATTTATTTGTCTAAGTATGAAAGAATATAATAATTTGGTCAAAGATATTAAAAACAAAAAGTTTTTACCCATTTATTTTTTAGAAGGAGAAGAACCTTTTTATATTGATAAAGTAAGTGATCTTTTAGAAGAGCATGTCCTGACGGAAGATGAAAAAGTTTTCAATCAGAATATTATTTATGGAAACGAAGTGGATATAGACCAAATAATTTCTTTAGCCAAACAGTTTCCCATGGGTGCCGAACAGCAGCTTGTCATCGTGAAAGAAGCTAAAGGATTGGCTTTTGATAAATCGGAAACTTTTGAAGCCTATGTGAAAAACCCACAACCTTCCACGGTTTTGGTAATTAATTTTAAGTACAAAACTCTGGACAAACGTAAATCCCTGACTAAACTATTGGCAAAACAAGGATATATTTTCTCCAGTGAAAAATTGTATGATAATCAGGTTCCCGCCTGGATAAATTCTCTCTGTTTATCATTAGGATTGGGTACGACGGAAAAATCCAACGCTTTGTTAGCTGAATTTCTGGGAACGGATTTATCCCGCATTGACAACGAAATTCATAAACTCAAACTGATCGTAGGCAATTCCGGAAAGATAACTCCTGAAATTATTGAACGAAACATCGGAATCAGTAAAGAATACAATAATTTTGAATTACGAAAAGCTATTATAGAAAAGAATAGTACTCAGGCTTATAAGATCATTGATTATTTTGACAAAAATCCGAAGGCTAATCCGATTGTACTTACTTTCGGAACGTTAATCAGTCTGTTCACCAATATTCTGATTGTGCATACTCTTCCGGTAAAAACTCCTCAGAATATTTCCAAAGAACTGCGGATCAATCCGTATTTTGCGAATGAATATCTGACTGCAATTAAGAATTATTCATTAAAGAAAACCACTGCCTGTATCGCTTATTTACGGGATGCCGATATGAAATCCAAAGGAGTGGATGTTTCCTCTCAGGCTACTTCCAGAGACATCCTGATGGAAATGTTGTACAAGATCTTGCATTAACATCAGGAGCGATTATTGTTGTGCTTAGGCGTTATACATTAAAAATCTTCCAGCAATTCGTCATGGAAGATTCCTTCGCATATTTGCCGTACTTCTCCGGTCATTCGTATTTCCCAATTGTCATTAATTTCTATTTTTAATTGTCCTCCCAACATTTTTATAGTGACTTCGTCATTTATTAATCCTTTCTTACGCAGTACGCTGGCTACGGCGCAGGAAGAACTTCCGGAGGCGAGGGTGAATCCCGCTCCCCGCTCCCATATTAATATTTCCACTTCATCTTTATTGATGATTCTGGCAAACTGTACGTTAATCCGATTGGGAAATTTGTAGTAGTTTTCTATTTTCTGTCCGTATTTTTTTATTTCCTCAATGTCCAGTTCCTCTTTAATAATAACACAATGGGGATTTCCGAGAGAAACGCAATTTATTTTGTATTCTTTATCTTCTATTGTTATGGGTTCATCCTGTACTTCTTCCTTATCAAAAGAAGTAGGAATTAATCGGGAGGAGAACAGGGCTTGTCCCATATCTACGGTTATAACGGAAGCCCTTCCGTTTTTTGTTTCCCTGATGTCGGCTTTGACGATCCCTCCTTTAGTTTCCACAGTAAACTCTTTCTTATTCAGGATTTTGTAATCGTAAACATATTTACAAAAAATTCGTAATCCGTTTCCGCTTTTTTCGGCTTCAGACCCGTCCGGATTATAAATTCGCAGCCCCGTATCTGCATGTCGGGAATCTGTTTTTACTAAAATTCCGTCTGAACCTATACCAAAGTTTACATTGCATATTTTTTGTATTGCTCTCTCAGTTAAAGGAAATGTGATATTTTTTTCATCTATTACTATGTATTCGTTTCCTAATCCTTGTGTTTTTACGAAACTATTCTTATTCATTTTCAGTCTTTATTTTTGGTTTTGTAAACGGAAGCTAAAGTATAAAATTAGAATTATTTATTGAATGGATCAAAACTTTTTTTGACTAAAAAAAGCTGCCCAATATTCTGGACAGCCTCCTTACTATAAATCTAATGTTTTTTTACAGCTTGTAATGGTTTTATTTCAGAGCTTATTACAACAAGGATTATTCACACAGAATAATTCCTTTATTATTGCTGAACTCCAATATTCCTCCTTTGATGGAATGTACTTTGTATTTTCCTTCATCGGTTAATTTAGCGCTTACAGATGAAGAACTAACAGACTCCAACTTGATTTTTCCTTTTTCTAAAGTAGAAACAATAGCAGCGTGATTTTCCAACATCTGAAATTCTCCTTTAGAGCCTGGAACCGTTATGGAGGTTACTTCTCCATCAAAAATAACTTCCTCAGGGGTTAGTATTTGTATCTTCATGCCTGTTTAAGTTATTTTTTTAATTCCGCTAACATCTTTTCACCATGTTCAACTACTTCTTCAATAGTACCTTTCAGGTTAAAGGCAGCTTCCGGATACTGATCCAGTTCTCCGTTAAGAATCATGTTAAATCCTTTAATGGTATCTTTAATGTCTACCAACGCTCCCGGAGTACCGGTAAATTGCTCGGCAACGTGGAACGGCTGAGACAAGAATCTTTGAACTCTTCTTGCACGGTGAACTACAAGTTTGTCTTCTTCACTCAATTCTTCCATACCTAAGATGGCGATAATATCCTGAAGGGCTTTATATCTTTGTAAAATTTCTTTTACGTTTTGTGCGCAATTATAATGTTCGTGTCCTAAAATTTCAGGAGTCAGGATTCTGGAAGTAGATTGTAACGGGTCAACTGCAGGGTAGATACCCAGAGAGGCAATTTTTCTGTCCAATACGGTGGTTGCATCCAGATAAGCAAAGGTAGTAGCCGGCGCCGGGTCTGTCAAGTCGTCCGCAGGTACATAAACTGCCTGTACGGAAGTAATGGAACCGTTTTTAGTTGAGGTAATTCTTTCTTGTAATGCCCCCATTTCACTGGCTAAAGTAGGCTGGTATCCTACCGCAGAAGGCATACGTCCTAATAAAGCGGATACCTCAGAACCTGCCTGAGTGAAACGGAATATGTTGTCAATAAAGAATAACACGTCACGTCCTTTTCCTTCACCTAGTCCGTCGCGATAATATTCGGCTAATGTCAATCCTGAAAGCGCAACTCTTGCACGAGCTCCGGGAGGTTCGTTCATCTGTCCGAAAACGAAAGCCACCTTGGAAGTTTTCAGGGCTTCACTGTCCACTTTGGACAAGTCCCATCCGCCTTCTTCCATAGATTTCATAAATTCATCTCCGTAAGAGATAATTTTAGATTCGAGCATTTCCCGAAGAAGATCGTTTCCTTCACGGGTTCTTTCACCTACTCCGGCGAATACGGAAAGACCTCCGTGCCCTTTAGCTATGTTGTTTATTAATTCCTGAATCAATACGGTTTTTCCAACTCCCGCACCTCCGAATAATCCGATTTTTCCTCCTTTTGAATAAGGTTCTATCAGGTCAATTACTTTAATACCTGTATAAAGAACCTCCGCAGATGTGGAAAGATCTTCAAATCTCGGAGCCGACCGGTGAATAGGTAATTCATTGGTTTTAGGAACGTCTCCTATTCCATCAATCACTTTTCCGATAACGTTGAATAAACGTCCGTTTACTTCTTCTCCAATAGGAACGGTGATCGGTTTATCTGTGGTGATAACTTGTTGTCCACGATGTAAACCGTCTGTCGCGTCCATTGCTATACAACGTACAATATCCTGTCCGATGTGTTGTTCTACTTCAAGTACCAAATTAGGTTCTCCGTTTTCTTTTATTACTTCTAATGCGTCGTAAATATTAGGAAGTTGTTCTACTTCATCAAAAACAACATCTATAACAGGACCGATAACCTGGGATATTTTACCTTTTTTTTCAGTTGCCATATAATTTAAAATTCAAATAACTATACTTTTTTTTGTGATCATGCAAATATAATATTTTATTCTTATGCCCATCAAAAAAAAACAAAAATTATCATATTTTTGCAACTGATTTTATTTTCATAATACCCGTGGAAATCCATACAGAAAGCTTTAATTTACCACAAAACCGTAAAATAGTATTTACGTTGGGCATGTTTGACGGGGTTCATTCAGGGCATCAGTTCGTTTTAGAACACCTGAAAAAAATAGCGGAAGAGGAAGAAGGAGAAACTGCCGTGATGACTTTTGTCCCTCATCCGAGACTTGTGTTACAGCCGGATGCAGACTTTCGATTGCTCACTACCTTAAAGGAAAAAATATCTTTACTGGAAAAATTCTCTGTACAACATTTATTTATTCAGGAGTTCACCGAAGAATTCAGCAAACTGACCGCAAGGGAGTTTGTCCGCGACATTTTAGTTGCCAGACTGAATATTCATTCACTGGTGGTGGGTTATGATCATCAATTTGGAAAAAACAGAGATGGCAACTTTGAGCAATTACAGGATTTTTCCAAGGAATTCGGATTTAATTTGCACCAATTACCGCCCGTTAGTGAGCAGGAAGTAATGATTAGTTCTACAAAGATCAGAAATAAGATAAATGACGGCGATATAAAACAAGCAAATCAGTGGTTAGGATACAAATTCGTAATGACCGGAAAAGTGATCGAAGGAGACAAAATAGGGAGAAAATTGGGTTATCCCACAGCCAATATGGAAATAGACAAACACAAAATCTGCCCTAAGAACGGAGTATATTTTGTGAAAGTCCGGATTGGGGGAGAAAGTTTTGACGGAATGTTGAATATAGGAATGAGACCCACAATAAGCGGAACAAAAAAACAAGTAGAAGTTCATATTCTGAATTTTAACAGGGATATTTACGGAGAAGAAATAGAGGTACATTTTTACGACCGGGAACGTGATGAAGAAAAATTTTCCTCACTGGAAGAGTTAAAACAACGCCTTGCCTCAGATAAAAAAAACACTGTGAGATATTTT
>JAISMV010000118.1 GCA_031276535.1 Flavobacteriaceae bacterium | reverse complement strand
TTGAAGATTTAGCGGGCTAAATCAAAAAGAAAAAGTGAAAAAGACGCTCAAAAGAACTTAAAAAGAATGCAAAATATAATTAGAACCTAAAAATAAATATTTGAATAAAATTTAAACAGGCTCTTAATTCAAATTAAATTTTAACTTTGTTACTTTATCAGCATTTTACCATGAAAGAACGGATTGTCGTTAAAATCGGAAGCCAGATACTTACTCGTAAAGACGGAACTCTGGATGTTACCCAAATGTCATCATTAGTAGACCAGATATCCGAATTGCATAAAAATAACATGGAAATAATTCTGGTATCTTCCGGAGCGGTAGCATCGGGAAAAACGGAAATAAAAACCAAATCCAAACTGGACAGCATTTCCGCACGTCAGCTATATTCTGCCGTAGGACAGGTAAAACTTATCAATCGTTATTACGATCTGTTCCATCAACAGGGAATCGTATGCGGACAGATACTGGCGACAAAAGAAGATTTTTCTACACGAAGGCATTACCTGAACCAGCGCAATTGCATGTCCGTGATGCTGGAAAACAACGTTATTCCTATCGTAAACGAGAACGATACCATTTCCGTAAACGAACTGATGTTCACCGACAATGATGAACTATCCGGATTGGTGGCGGCTATGATGGATTGTAAAAAACTAATTATTTTGAGCAATATAGACGGAATATTTACCGGAAATCCTTCCCATCCGGATTCCAAACTGCTCAGAGAAATAGACGTACAAAAAGATCAGGTGGAAAAATACATACAATCTTCCTATTCATCTACCGGCCGCGGAGGAATGAAAACCAAGTACAACATTGCGCGAAAAGCGGCAGAGGAAGGAATAGAAGTAATCATTGCCAACGGACGAACAGAAAACATCCTGTCTCAACTGATAGAAAGAAAGAATGTTCCCTCCACGCGCTTCATTCCCTCCGATAAAGAAACTTCCAGCGTAAAAAAATGGATTGCCCACTCGGAAGGATTTGCAAAAGGGGAAATCCATATCAATCAGGGGGCTAAAGAAGCTCTGTTGGGAGACAAAGCCGTAAGTGTATTGTTTGTTGGTGTCACTAAAATTATCGGAAATTTCGAGACGGACGATATAGTGCGGATCATAGATGAAAAAGAAGACCTCGTAGGAATCGGACGTACCTCTTACAACAGTGACAAAGCCCGTGAACTTATAGGAAAAATCAATAAAAAACCGATTATACATTACGACTATTTATATATAGAAAAATAAATTTTATGAACACCGAATATCAAACCCTCTTCCGATCAGTGGTTGAGGCTTCCAAAGATCTGAATCTGGCAACAGAAGAAAAAATCAATGCCGTGCTGGAAGCAGTCGCTAAAGAAACCGAAGCGAACATACCGGAAATCCTTTCCGAAAATCAAAAAGATTTGGACAGAATGAAACCCTCTAACCCTAAGTACGATCGTTTGCTCCTCAATGAGCAACGTATTTTGGATATAGTAAAAGATATTCGTAACGTTATTTCCCTTCCTTCCCCTGCAGGAAGAATCTTATTGGAAAAAACCTTAGCCAACGGACTGCATCTCTCCAGAATAGCGGTTCCTTTCGGAGTTATCGGAGTTATTTATGAAGCCCGTCCCAACGTAAGTTTTGATGTATTTTCCCTATGCTTGAAATCGGGAAATGCAGTTATCCTGAAAGGAGGTTCCGATGCGGTTTTTTCCAACAGCGCAATTGTTGCGCTTATACGAAAAGTATTGAAACAACAAGACCTAAATCCGAATATCTGTACACTGCTACCCAATGACAGAGCCGCAACCGGAGAATTAATGAATGCCCGGGAATATGTTGATCTGATCATCCCCCGGGGAGGAAAAAGTCTTATAAATTTTGTCCGCGAAAATTCCCGTATTCCTGTTATAGAAACCGGAGCCGGGGTATGTCATACTTATTTTCACAACGAGGGAAATCTTCAAAAAGGGAAAGATATTATTTTCAATGCCAAGACACGCAAAGTAAGCGTTTGCAATTCTTTGGATTGTTTGGTTATTGACAAGGAAAGACTACAAGATCTGCCTTATTTATGCAAAGATCTGGAAAAGAAAAACGTACTTCTCTATGCAGACGCGCCTGCTTACGAAGCATTATCTTCCTCATACCCACAAGAATTGCTCAACAAGGCAGACGAACACAGCTTCGGCACCGAGTTTCTGGATTATAAAATGGCGATCAAAACGGTAAGTAACATTGAGGAAGCCATTGCCCACATATCTCTTTACAGTTCCAAACACAGCGAAGCCATTATAAGCGAAGATAAAAATGCCGTTGCCCTCTTTGAAAAATTAGTAGACGCCGCCTGTGTTTATGCCAATGCTTCTACGGCGTTCACCGACGGCGCCCAGTTCGGACTGGGCGCCGAAATAGGAATCAGTACCCAGAAGATCCACGCCCGCGGGCCTATGGCTCTGGAAGAACTGTGCACTTACAAATGGATCATTAAGGGAAACGGACAAATACGGACGTAAAAAGTGAGCTGCCGGAAAAAATAAAACGACCATTCTTACTCTTCTCCCTGTTCTTTCTGTGATAACAGGCTATGCACAGACTGTTTCTCCTTTCGGATAGAATGTATTTTTACTTTAGAAAAGCGCATAATGAACCGTTGTGTTGTAAAATTAAACTTCCCATATCAGGGCTATTTTTGTCTGTGTAAAAGGAAAACATCCATAATTGATAAAGCCGGACAGGGAAACCTGTCCGGCTTTATCAAAGATTATGAAAACAACTCAATACAATGAAAAAAAAGTCGGAAGCGGGTGGGCTACCAATCTTTAGTATATCCTGCTCTTCTTCAACAAATATACAAATAAACCGAATTTAGACCTGATAAAATAGTGTTTTTTTTAGGAAAAATGTCAAATTTTGCTAAAGCGGCTTATAAAAAGCGGCTCATGAGGTTGAAATCATCTAATTGGAATCGGGCGGGTTAATTATTTTCTTTTAATTGCAATGTTGCAAATACCGGATAATGGTCTGAATAAGAAGCTCTTTTATTAACATAACTGTTTTTGGGAATAAAATCTTTACTTGTAAAGATATAATCGATTCTGATAGGATAAAAATAATCGTAAAAGGTCATGCCTATATTTTTCCCACTTACTTCAAAAACATCAACCAGGTCTTTTTTCAGGGCAAAATATTCGTACGAAAGCGGTACTGAATTAAAATCACCGCAAACAATAATGGGATAGGGAGATTCTTTAATGTATTTGGAAAGTAAATCTATCTGTACTTCATGCTTTTTAAATCCTGTAGTCAATTTTTCCGTTACAATTTTTGTTTTATCCGTAGCTTCATCTACTTCCTTTATCTTAAAAATATTTTTATTCAGAAACATCGGCTCCAGATAGAGACTGACACATCGGATGATTTCCTGACCTTTCTGTATATCTGCCATACAGGCGTACCCGTTTCCCGGAAGTATTATTTTCTGCTTATTTATGATAGGATATTTGGAGGAAATACTCACCAAATCAAAAACCGCGTTATACCGATCTGCTAAAAACGTCTCTTCAGACCTCCACTGGCGTGTATAAATTTCCTGAAAAAAGGCTATGTCTACATCCTGTTCTATTATATAATTTTCCAATGTCCGCAAGTCTTTACTTCCATTGGCATACCGGATGTTATAGGTTAAAATTTTTAATTCATTTTCCGTATCCTGAACAACTTCCGGCATTTTCCCGCCAAAATGAATATATTTTTTAATGGGGAAAAATAAAAATACCGTTAAAAGCAGAAACAAAATGAATATCATTTCTTTTTTCACCAGCCATATGAAGGTAAATATCAGATGTACAATAACCAAAACCGGAAAACCCAAAGCCAATAAGCCAAAATAAGGAAAGACCTTAGGCGAAACCCATTTATTCATGTATACCATGCATAGCAAAGCCATTACAATACAATGTATTATAAAAAAAATATAGGTCGTTTTACCGGGTTTAATAAATATCATTTTTATTGAGAAGAGTTGAACAAAAAATCTTTTTCTTCCTTAGTCAGACTATTGTACCCACTTTTAGAGATCTTATCCAGTATTGTGTCTATTCTTTTTTGTTTTTCAACCGTATTCGCGTTAAATTTTTCATTCGGTTGTGAACCGGTGAAATTATACGTTTGTTGATTGGTTGATTTTTTTCTTCTTGAATGTGAGCCGAATCTTTTAAAAATAGAATCTATTTTATAGATACGGGAGAAAGGTATTAACTTTCCTAAAAAATCATTTCCACTCTGAAAAGATTTCATATAAAAATATCCAAAGGCGGCAGCGCCCAATTTTGCCACAAACAAAGGCGTAATTTGCCTTAAACTGATCATGGAAAAAACATCCAACCCTAATAAAATTAATCCTAAAACATATAGAGGAAGCCGAACGGGCAATGGGAATAAAATGATTCTTATTTTCGGATGGTATGATATAATGGCAAACAGGGTGCTATAAACGCCTAATACCGTCCCCCCCCTTAAATAGACAAAAGTCTGTTCCGTCAGGAAGCTGTACAGTAAAAACAGAATTCCTCCCGCTATGCTTCCCAAAAAAAAGAATTTAATATAATTTTCTCCGTTAAAATAATTTCTGAAAATCATTTCCGTAAAATAAATCATAATCATTACGAATAATAAATCCCAGATATTCTCATGAATAAAGAGGAAAGTAAAGATAGTCCAGACACGGGGGAAGAAAGAATCAGCCGATAAAAGAAGGTACGGGGCTAAAGAGAAATTCAGGACTTCTTTCAGGATAAAATTAATTGTCCAGTAGATAAACGATGAGATAACACAAAAATAAATGATCTTTATGCCTTCCGTTCCTTTTTTGTAATAATCAATTAATTTATCAATAAGATTGTCCATTTCATTTATTTAATTCCATCGGTATTTATTTTTTACCCAATAACGAGTAAGGAAAAAGCCAAATACTGCCCCTCCTAAATGGGCGAAATGAGCTATATTATCTCCTTGTGCCTGTTCAATCCCCAAATATAATTCAAACAGAATCATAATTGGAATGAAATATTTAGCTTTCAAAGGAATAGGCGGAAATATCAGCATCAATACAGAATTAGGGAACATAACCCCAAAGGCAACCAATATGCCGTATATTGCCCCACTGGCTCCCATCATCGGATTAACCAAATCCTGATAAACTTTACGGGCAGCGTATGTGTCTGTATTTTCAGGCAGGGTCTTGATCCATTCCGTCTCTCTTGATTCATTATTATCAGCAAATTCAATGCCTAATTGAGCATATTTTACTATTTCATCTAAAGGAGTACCAGCGTTAACCAAAGCTCTGTATGCCTGATTAAATTCAAAATAATTAACCAGATTAAACAATGCAAAAGCTCCCAATCCGCAAACAAAATATAAAATCAGGTATTTTTTGGTGCCTAATGCCTGTTCTACCGCAGATCCAAACATCCATAATGAAAACATATTAAAGAAAAAATGAGATATTCCCGCATGCATGAACATATGAGAAACAACCTGATACCAATGAAAATTCGGCGATACAGGGAAAAATGCTCCGAATATTACTACCAGATTAATTCCCTGTGTGATTAAAAGATATTTTCCGGCAAAAAAGACAGCATTAAGAATCAATAAGTTTTTGGTTGCCGTGGGTATGGGTATATTCATTATTTTTTTTATACTATTAATTAATCTAAATTCGGAATTTTCAGTATTTCATAATTTCTTTTTCCAAAAGGGTTAAAAGCCGGAAACTTCAGAAGTTCAAAGCTATTCCATATAGGGAGAACCTGTGAAGCCTGAATAAATTCATTTCTCTTTTTGGCGGAAACTTTAGACACTGATCTACTAAAAAACATAGAAAATTCTTCGCTCGAATGTTCCGACAATTCACTTAACAGGTCGTCTATCAATTCCTGTATTTTCTCCTGAGGTATATCTGAGGGAATTGCAGTAATCGTCACAATATCTTCTTCTATATCCATATCAAAGCCTTGGGCAAAGAGGGAAGTTTTAATGGAATCGAGCTTTTCCTTTTCATCGTCATACACCGGACGTTCCAGAGGAAACAGCAATTGTTGGCTTAATGCATTTCCTTTAGAATTTTTAATATGGTTTTCATACAAAACCGTCTGATGTATTCTATAGGGATCCAAAATCCATAAATTATCCTCTTTTTCTATTATCCATCTCCCGTTTGACAGGCGTAGTAAAGAAGATTCCTTGTTCGGTAAGGAAGGAGTGTCAAACAGATCGGAAGTCAGGACGTCTTGTCGGGACGAAGCATATAGTTCATTCAAACTTATCTTTTCCGAATGCGCAGGCTTGTCGGGCTGTCTTTCGAAGGGATTATAGGAAGGGTTTATGCTGATCTTCGGTTCTACCACGGGTGTTCCTTTATGGGCCGGAACAAAATTCCAATCCGGATTTTGATCAAAATCCAGACTGGGGGCTACATGGTATACTCCCAACGATTTTTTCACGGCAGTCCGCAATAAGGCATAAACAGAGCCTTCATCTTCAAATTTAACTTCTGTCTTCGTCGGATGGATATTTACGTCCATCTTTTCCGGGTCGATCTCAATATACAAGAAGAACGAAGGCAGATAGCGCGGCGGAATCAAGCCTTCAAAGGCGTCCTGAACTGCTTTGTTCAGATAATTGGATCTAAAAAAACGGCGGTTAACAAATAAAAACTGTTCTCCTCTTGCTTTTTTGGCGCTTTCGGGTTTTCCTATAAAACCGCTCAGCGTGATCCAGTCTAACTGTTCGGAAACGGGAACTAACTGATTTTGTATTTTCCTCCCAAAGATTTCAGATATTCTTTGCAGCAGACTTCCCGAACGAAGTCTCAACAATTCTTCTCCGTTATTAAAAAACTGAAAGTGAATATTTTCATGCGCCAAGGCTACCCGGTGAAACTCATCAAAAACATGTCGTAATTCTACGGAATTAGACTTTAAAAATTTCCTCCTTGCAGGCACATTATAAAACAGGTTCTTTACCAAAAAAGAGGAACCTGTTGGGGTATTTACCGGGTCTTGGGAAACTATATCGCCTCCTTCTATTATAATCCGGGTTCCCACTTCCTCTTCTTCTTTTTTAGTTTTGAGTTCTACCTGAGCCACTGCTGCAATGGAAGCCAGAGCTTCCCCTCTGAAGCCTTTGGTTTTGATGTGGAAGATATCTTCCGTAGTTACTATCTTGGAGGTAGCGTGCCGTTCAAACGACATTCTGGCATCTGTGGCACTCATTCCGGTTCCGTTGTCCACCACCTGAATTAAATTCCGTCCGGCTTCTTTTATCAGTAATTGTATCTGCGTAGCTTTTGCATCTATGGCATTTTCCAACAGTTCTTTTACTACGGAAGCAGGTCGTTGAACCACCTCCCCCGCAGCTATCTGATTGGAAACATTATCCGGAAGCAAACGAATTATATCAGGCATAAATACAAAATTATTAAAACTTTTGGAATTCTTCTTAATTATTACACCATTATATTTTGAAGATTTTCAACTTATTCTAAGCCGGAATGAAAAATGCCTGACGATAAATGAGCTTATATTTTTCTACGCAGGTTATTGATATTCTTTTTTTTTTATAATTCTTCTTAGTAAAGATCTTCCTTTTTTGCAACAGGCTTTCAGATAATAAAAATATTGAAACCTCTTTTTTTTATTCCTTGTTTTCCTCCCGGAAAAATAATTTTCTTTTCCCTGTAAAATCCATGGTATTGATTCCTTCTTCTTTTTCCTGCGTTTTGTCTCCTTTCTTTTTTTTATGATAGAAATCTATAAAGTCATTAAATCCTATGTATTTACATAAAAAGTCTAATATCTTCCTATTGGGAGTTCCCGTGGCTTTTTCTTTCCCCGCTACAAATTTATCATAATATCTTATAAAAGTTTTTTCACTTATATACACTCTGTATTCATTTTCAATTCTGACAGAAATATGTTTTGACAAGGGAGTCTTCAGTACATGCAAAGATTCCTCTCCTGCCTTCTTAAAGGCCAGAAGAATAATTTTGCTTATTATCTCTTTATATTTCATAAACTAATTTAATCTTTTTATAAAAACAAGCCAAAAACAAGCTAAAACATTCATCTAAAATTGTCTGTGACAAGTCTTTAATTTGTCTACATCTTTCTAATCATAAATCAGTTACTTTGTAACTTAGAGTTAAAATGATATAGCACAAAGGTAGTAAATGAATTTTATAATCAAATAAAAACAAAGAAATTAATCTAAAATTGGGAAGTTGTAGGATATTATTATTCTTTTCCTATTTTTTAAGTTAACAACAATCTTTGTTCATAATTTGACAAAGGGTATTTATCTGAAATTCATTTTTAGGCTTTATGTAAGGATCTAATTTACATATAGAATATTTTAAATTTTTACTAACTAATTAAAAACATCTGAAAAAATGAAAAAAATGAAAACAACACTATTGGGTTTAGTTCTAGGTCTGTTTATAGTTTCTTGCAGTCATACCTTCGAGGATGCCGGAGAAATAGGTATAGAGCCTCTTCCTCTTGGCAACAAACCAGCTCCTTCATACGCTGAGGAAGTTGGCGAAGAAGCAGAACCAGCTACTACTAAAGCTAGCAGGGCTGAAATCAGCGGAGAGGTAAAAAGACTAAATCTCATCCCATGATTTGAATGAAATTTACCAATAATGTATTATTAAGGTAACTTTATAAAAAATAAGGGATATTTTCGTATCTCTTATTTTTTTTCCTTGTTGTTTTGCGTGTCCATAGCGAGTTCAATGACAGGAAATCCGGACGGTCCCCGGAATGTTCCGTACTATAAAGATACTACTTTTTCTTTTTGCCAACTTTTTTACCGGATTCAACTAATGTTTATTAGCCAATTGCCCACAGGCAGCGTCAATGTCTTCTCCCCGGCTTTTTCGTATTTTGACGACAATGTTGTTTTTTTCCAAAAGAGATACATATTTCTCTATAACATCAATGTCGGCTTGAACGTAAGTTCCTTTATCTATAGAGTTGTATTGGATCAGATTAACCTTGGAAGGAACTTTTTTGCAGAATTCGGCTAATGCTTTTATATCTTCTTCCTGATCATTGATTCCTTTCCAGACGATATATTCAAAAGTAATTCTGCTTTTGGTGCGGGAATACCAATACCGAAGGGCTTCCACAATATCCGTCAGAGGAAATTTTTTACTGAACGGCATGAGTTGATTCCTCTTTTTTTCGATGGCTGAATGTAAAGACAACGCCAACTTTACTTTCAGAGTATCATCAGCCAATTTCATGATCATTTTGGGAATTCCTGAAGTAGATACGGTAATGCGTCTGGGAGAAAGACCTAGCCCTTTGTCTTCCGTAATCTTACGGATAGCTTCGGTTACTGCCGTATAGTTGAGAAGAGGTTCGCCCATACCCATAAAGACGATGTTGGAAAGCGGTTTCTGATGATATTTTCTGCTTTGTTCATCGATCAGGACTATCTGGTCTACGATTTCGGCAGGAGAAAGGTTTCTCATCCGGATAAGCCGTGCGGTTGCACAAAAGGTACAATCCAGACTGCAACCCACTTGGG
Source organism: Flavobacteriaceae bacterium (assembly GCA_031276535.1). Taxonomy (GTDB): domain Bacteria; phylum Bacteroidota; class Bacteroidia; order Flavobacteriales; family Weeksellaceae; genus Apibacter. Next base: position 4,715 of record JAISMV010000118.1, on the reverse strand, counting down.
AGGAAACACAGGCAGTAGTTCTTTTGGGAGTGGGAATCATAACGGATTCCACTATGTTTCCATCGTGAAGCTTTATGGCATTTTTAATGGTTCCATCTTTGGATTTTTGTACGGTATGGATCTCTGCCGGATTAATGACAAAATATTTTTCCAGTTTTTCACGAAGGGGTTTTGAAAGATTGGTCATTTCCGAAAGAGAACGGGCGTTCTTATTCCAGAGCCAGTCGTATACCTGCCTTGCCCGAAAGGGTTTCTCCCCGATGGAGGAAAAATAAGCCTCAAGTTCATTTAAACTCAAGGCTCTGATATCTTTCTTATTTTCGTTCAAAATTTTTACAAAATGTTAAATAATTAACATGGCATCTCCATATGAATAAAATCTGTATTTTTCTTTTATTGCTTCCTTATACGCTTTTATAATAACGTCATAGCCGGCAAAGGCAGCTATCATCATCATTAAAGTTGATTTCGGGGTATGGAAATTGGTGATCATGGAATTGGCAATACCAAAGTCATATGGAGGGAATATGAATTTATTGGTCCATCCGTCATATGGATTTAAGCGGTTGTTCGCGGAAACGGAAGTTTCAATGGTTCTCATGGAAGTGGTTCCTACCGCGCATACCCTGTGTTTGGTTTCAATGGCACGATTTACTATCTTACAGGTTTTTTCACTGATGAAGATCTGTTCGCTTTCCATTTTATGTTTGGAAATATCTTCCACTTCTACCGGAGCGAAAGTTCCTAATCCCACATGAAGGGTAACTTCTGCAAATTCGATTCCTTTAATCTCCAATCTTTTCAGCAGATGTTTAGAAAAGTGTAATCCGGCAGTGGGAGCGGCAACAGCGCCTTCTTCTTTGGCATAAATGGTCTGATATCGTTCCGCATCTTCCGCATCCGGTTTTCTTTTGATATATTTAGGAAGCGGAGTTTCCCCCAATTCTTTCAGTTTTTTCCTAAATTCTTCATAAGAACCATCAAATAAAAAACGCAGGGTTCTGCCCCGGGAAGTGGTATTGTCCACTACTTCTGCAACTAAACTATCATCGTCTGTGAAAAATAATTTATTTCCAATACGTATTTTTCTTGCCGGGTCTACCAGAACATCCCATATTCTTGATTCCGCATCCAGTTCCCGTAATAAGAATACTTCAATTTGAGCTCCCGTTTTTTCCTTGTTCCCATACAAACGTGCGGGAAAAACTTTAGTATTATTTAGAATAAAGACATCTCCCTCATCAAAGTAATCAATAACATCTTTAAATAGCTTGTGTTCAATTTCTCCTGTCTTCTTATGTACAACCATGAGCCTGGCTTCGTCTCTGTTGGTTGAAGGTCTTTCTGCAAGTAGTTCGGGAGGTAATTTAAAATCAAAATCTGAAGTTTTCATTGTGAATTTTGTCGTTTAAGGTTGCAAATATACAATATACATACCCCTAAAGTCAAGATTTATTTTTTTCCGGTTTTTGCCGGGAAAGGTTTTTCTTATTTTTTCTGATAAGTCAAGAACGGAAAATAGGAAATCTCTCTGCCTTTTCCTCCTACAAAAGACCTTAATACTCCTCTAAGTTTCTTATCCTTTTGCAAGGCTTATCCTTTTGCCTTGCAAAGGGTTATTAATAAAATCGGTCAATCAAACCGGATAGTAACCGGAGTCAGGGTTACGTTGAAAGTGTCGGCAGGAGCATTCCGAACATCGTCCGGGAGAAGGTTAATGTACATCCGGTCTTTCTACTCTTCAGAAAAATCGGCAATCAATTCTCTGTATTTTTCAAGTAATTTGGATTTGGAAAGCATTCCCATATATTTTTTATTATCAATTACGGGAAGATACCATGAGTTGGTCTTATCAAACAGCTTAAAGATCTTTTCATTATCATCTTCGGGAGAGAGAATAGCAGGAGGTTTGGTTACAACATCCATTACCTTCAGGCGTTCGTATTTTTCTTTATTAAGCAGAATGTCCATGATCTCATCCAAAAGAATAATTCCGATAAAATTTCCTTCTGCATTTTCAACCACAAAAAGGTTTTTACTTGATTTAGGAATGATTTCCTTTATCAGTCTGGACAGAGGGAGAGTCAACGAAACTTTGACGAAATCTTTTTCAACCAGATCATATATGTTCATCCTCAAAATAGCCTCTTTATCCTTGTTGTGGGTAATCATCTGATTTTGCCTTTTCAAGTTATAGGTATAAACCGAATATTTATCAAATTGATATTTTACGAGATATGCGATGGAAGAAGTGATAATCAGAGGGAACAACAAGGTGTATCCGCCGGTAATTTCCGCGATCAGAAAAATAGAAGTCATGGGGGCATGCATGATTCCTGCCATAACTCCCGCCATTCCCACCAGAGTAAAATTATGTTCGGAAAGTTTTACCCAGTCGGACAGGTTGACAACTCTGGCGAATATAAAACCTAAAATACCTCCCGTGAACAGGGCGGGAGCAAAAACACCGCCAATTCCTCCCGAAGCCGTTGTAAAACTGCTGGTGATCACTTTTATAAATACGATCCCCGTTAAAAAAATAATGAGAGAAAGGTCATTAGTTCCCAAAGAATAAAAAAAGAAAGAATTGTTGGCAATGCTTTCCGGATCGTTACTCATTAAGTGTTGTAACCCCATATATCCCTCTCCGAACAATGGTGGAAAAATAAAGATAAGAATCCCTACGGCAGATCCTCCTAAAATGGTTTTCAGATAAATATTTTTTTGTTTTGAAAACTTCTTTTCAATTATACGGTTCACTTTTGTAAAATAAAGAGAAAAGAATCCGCAGGCAACGCCCAGCAGGACATAAAACGGGATCTTTGTTTTATCGAAAGGTTCAAAAATGGCAAAGTAAAAAGAAATATCATCTCCTAGCAGAAAATACGAAACCAAAGCTCCTGTAGTGGCTGATATCAAGATAGGAATCATAGACCACATGCTCAGGTTTATCATTAAAACCTCAAGAGAAAAAATGATGGCAGCTATAGGGGCTTTAAAGATACCGGCAATAGCGGCAGAGCATCCGCAGGCGATGAACAGGGTTCTTAATTTTAAGTTAAGATTGAATTTTTGGGCAATGTTGGAACCGATGGCGGCTCCTGTGTAAACTATGGGAGCTTCCAACCCGACGGAGCCTCCGAATCCTACCGTTAAACTACTGGCTATTACGGAACTGTAGGTGTTTTTCTTGTCTATTTTACTCCTGTTCTTGGAAATGGAATATAAAACTTTCTCTACTCCATGGCTAATATCCGTTTTTACGAAATATTTTATGTATAAAACGGTCAAAATGATACCTATGGCAGGAAGAAAAATAGTCCAGTAATTATAGTGGATGTTTTCGTTATGGTAAACCAATTCTTCGGCGAAGCTCACCAGATTTTTTAAGATAACGGCACTCAATCCGCCCACGACTCCAATAAGCGTACTTACCAGATAAACAAATATTTGAGGATTCTGATACCTGAACTTCCGAATGATAATATTGTACTCTATCCGTACTTTTTTAAGTAGGGTAAACATCAAAATCCGGATGTTCTTTTTAGAGGTCATTTATTTAGTCATTGAGTCGGATTCATTTGTTGTTTCAACCGTTCCAACGGTATTTTTATAGAGTGAATACACAATAGCGGATGAGAAAGGCAAAGTCAGCACAAGTCCGATACCGCACACCAGAAATCCCAATACCTTACTAATCAGGAATGATAAGATCAGAATTAACAATATCTGTCCGAATTTCATATTTACCACCTGAAAACTATATTTGATGGCTTTTAACAACGGTGCTTCATCGATAACAATGAAAGCGCCGGCAAGAATAAAAGCAGGAACGAAATATAAAACCGGAACAAAAAATAAAAATATGCTTATGATCATGAAAATGGTGAAAATAAATATCAACCCTGTCAGATTGATAAACTTGTTTCCCTGAAATCCCCGAATTAAGTCTTTAAAAGAAGCCGAACCCTTTTTATCAGCCTGATACGCACAAAAAACAACCCCTGCATTCATGGGGAATATCAATAAGCTTATCAAAAAAGATATTATGGTTTTTTTTACGATTAAAGGGTTATTGATGTAATCCTGAAATAAAGGGACTATCTTTTGTAATGCGGCGGGGTCTTTGCTCAATTTCGTAAAGGCTTCGTTAAACTCGGATTCTATAACACGGGCTCCTGTAACGTTAGAGATAAAGATATTAACAAGATTGTTAAATAAATAAGAGAAAAGAATATAGAAAATACCGAGAAAAACGATCTTTTTCCACACGGCGAAACCATCATCAAAAATTTTATTTAATGACAGATCATATCCTTTTTCTTTTAATTTTTTAATACGAATATCCAGAGAAGTTTCCATAAAATTATTTATTATACTACAAAAATACGCATTATTCCCTTTTATCGCTAACCCGAGCAGGGTATAAAGACATCCCATAAGATCTGTGTACTACAAACACTATACCAACGAATTTGCCCAACATCGGACATCGCTTTGTAATTGTTTTTCCTTTGTATAGTGAAAAATAAAACTAAGAACCTGTTTAAATTTTATTCAAATATTTATTTTTAGGTTCTAATTATATTTTGAATTCTTTTTAAGCTCTTTTGAGCGTCTTTTTCACTTTTTCTTCTTGATTTAGCCCGCTAAATCTTCAAATAAAAAGCAAAAAATCCATCTCAAAAATAGCAATGAAAAATAATCGCAATAAA
>JAISMV010000046.1 GCA_031276535.1 Flavobacteriaceae bacterium | reverse complement strand
TTATTTTCCTGAATTTTTGCATGTATTTTATCTTCATCTATCAGGAAATTCTTAATTAGTACTATTAAAAGAATATTAATGGCATTAGATACCAAATAATACCATGATAACCCTGAGGCATAAGAGTTTAACCAGAAAACAAACATTATCGGCATCAGGTACATCATAAATCTCATATCCGGCATACCTTCCTGTCTGGGCGTTTGCATGGTAGATGTTGACATTCGTGTATAGATCAATAATACAACACAATACAGGATGGTAAACAAACTTATATGGTTTCCGTATATTCCCGACAAAATCGGAATATTAGCAGTCCATTCATATACGGAGTCATAAGCGGTTAGATCGTCTGCCCATAAAAAGGATTTACCTCTTAAGGCTATATTATTCGGGAAGAATCGGAATAAGGAATAAAAAATCGGAATTTGAATTAATGCGGGTAAACATCCGGCTAAAGGGTTTACTCCTGCCTTTTTATACAGTTCCATGGTAGCCTGTTGCTTTTTCATGGCATCTGAATTCTTGTGTTTTTCGTTCAGCTCATCTAATTCCGGTTTCAGAATACGCATTTTTGCGCCTTGAATGTATTGCTTATACATGATGGGCGAAGTCACCAATTTTACGACGATGGTCATCAGGAAAATAATCCATCCTGCAGCAATTCCGAATTTCGCCAAAAATTCATAGATCCATGAATAGAAAATACATAGCCATTTCATCCACCCATAAGGAATGTTATAGGAAAATTGTTTACTTTTCCCATCTTCTGTTTTATAGGTTTTAAGTAGATCATAATCTAACGGAAGAAAATTCCAGGTATAATTCTGATTAATTTCTCCTTGTTTAACAGGAACCAAACTGGTAAAAGTGAAGTTTTTCAGATAGTCCGGATTATCTTCTTCTGATTCCTGAGTTCCTTTGGCTTTATAAAATCCGCTTTGAGCTTCTAAAACAGAAGCAAAAAATTGTTGTTTTACACTAATCCAGTCTATTTTCTCTTTTTCTTCTTCAAATCCATTGGTATCATAATCGGTTTGAGTATGATTATTCATACTATACCTGAATTCTGTGTATATGGTTTCCTGAGACTTTCCTTTTTCTAACGCCAAAGCATTTTGTTTCCAATCTAAAGCGGCGTTTTCTGTTGTGGTTATCTGTGACAATCCTTGGGTTACGACAGAAAAATCCAGAGAATATTTTTCTTTTAATGTATATTTGAACTGTATGAAAGAATTATTTCCTAAACTTGCTGTAAAAACGGTTTCATCTCCCTGAACCGAAGGTGTGAAAACCAAATCTTTTGTGTTTACTACCCTCCCCGATTTATCTTTGAAGGACAGGTTAAATTCCGTATTATCTTTGTTGATTAAGTATAAGGGCTTTTTATGAGATTTATTATCTTTATCGTAAGCTGTCCATTTTTTCAAACGTACTTCTTTCAGTTGTGCTCCCAGAGTGCTTATTTTTAAATCGAGTTCTTCATTGGAAAAAGGAATTGATTTGATTTTAGCCTGATCTGTGGAATCTAATTTAACCGGTACGGGAATGGGTGCTGTTTTCTCTTTTTCGGGAGCTTCATTCTTAACTGCTTGTTGCTCTGATTTTTGACTTTCATCAATTGCAATTTTCTGCTGATTGTTGGAATAAACTAAGAAACCTATTAAAATAATTCCTATAAGAATAAAACCGATAAACTGGTTTTTATCAAATTTGCTCTGTTGTTGCATTCTTTACTTTATTATTTGTCTGATAATTTTGTGCTGCTTTAACTAAAGCTAAAAATAACGGATGTGGAGAAGCCACCGTACTTTTGTATTCAGGGTGATATTGCACTCCGATGTAAAAAGGGTGTTCTTTGATCGTGATAATTTCCACCAATCCTGTGTCAGGATTAATTCCTATTGCTTCTAATCCGTTTTTTTCAAATTCAGCTAAGTAGTCGCTGTTAAATTCATATCTATGTCTATGCCTCTCTTTTATATCTTGCGTATTATAAATTTTTTCTACCACAGAATCTTTTTTCAATTTACAAGCCCAAGATCCCAGCCTCATGGTTCCTCCTTTGCTTGTTACATGCTTCTGTTCTTCCATCAGACAGATTACCGGATCGGGAGATTGTGAGTTAAACTCTACGCTGTCGGCTTCTTTATATCCTAAAACATTCCTTGCAAACTCAATAACCGAGATTTGCATTCCCAGACAAATTCCTAATAAAGGTATCTTGTTAATTCTTACGTACTGACAGGCTATAATTTTCCCTTCAATAGCCCGATCTCCAAATCCGGGTGCAATGATTATTCCGTCAACTCCTTTCATATATTCGGATACGTTTTCCCGGGTAAGGTCTCCACTGTATATCCAACGGATATTTACTCTGGTTTCTGTTGTCGCTCCGGCATGTATCAACGCTTCCACAATAGATTTATAAGAATCCTGAAGAGAAACATATTTTCCGACCAATGCTATTTCAACCGTATTTTTAGGATTTTTATATTTTTTCAAAAAATCGTTCCATTGTTTTAAATCCGGCTCTTTTTCAGATGACAACCCTAATTCTTTTAAAACCAGAGCATCAAAATTTTGGTTTTGAAGATATAAAGGTACTTCATAGATGGTAGGAAGGTCTTTGCTTTCTATTACATTATCAATGCTCAAATTACAAAACAAAGCCAGCTTGGAACGAACGTCTTTTGATATATGATGTTCTGTTCTGCACACTAAGAAATTAGCCTGTACTCCGTTTTCCATTAGCTGACGCACGGAATGCTGCGAAGGTTTGGTCTTCAATTCTCCGCTTGCGGCAAGATATGGAACCAAAGTAAGATGTATCACAATAGAGTTCTGATGTCCTAATTCCCACCGTAGCTGTCGCACGGTTTCTATGTAGGGAAGAGATTCTATGTCTCCTACGGTTCCTCCTATTTCCGTGATGATAATATCAAAATCTCCTTTTTTTCCAAGGATCTTAATTCTTCTTTTAATTTCATTGGTAATATGCGGAATTACCTGAACCGTTTTTCCTAGAAAATCTCCTTTTCTTTCCTTTTCGATAACTGTCTGATAAATTTTCCCTGTGGTTACGTTATTATTTCTGCTGGTAGGGCTATTTAGAAATCTTTCGTAATGTCCCAGGTCTAAATCAGTTTCCGCGCCATCTTCTGTTACATAGCATTCTCCGTGTTCGTACGGATTCAGAGTTCCCGGGTCTACATTAATGTAAGGATCCAATTTTTGGATGGTAACTTTATAGCCTCTGGCTTTCAACAACATACCTAAAGATGCGGCGATAATTCCTTTTCCAAGTGAAGATGTGACACCACCTGTTACAAAAATGTATTTAGGAGAAGATTGGTCAGACATAATTTTAAATTTTAGAATATTTAGCTTATAATTTTGTTTAGAGCAGTTTAGTCAGCACCAATAAAAAAAGGCAAGCTGCCTGCATCACACCGCTACAACCGTTTACCTTTGCTGCGTTCCCACCCTGGAGGATTCACAGGAGCTGGTTGTGCAGGACTTGCCGATGCAAAAATATAACTTTTTACAGAAAATACAAAATTTATGAACTTTCAGAAACAACTAAAAACACTCCGGAACTTGTATGTTTCAAACTCTCTTTTATTTACCCATGATATATCTCATTATTTTTCAGGATGTTTTTTATTCCATGTCTAAGAGCCTGTTTAAAATTTTATTCAAATACAGGCTTTATAAAGAGAAATTTCAAAGTGGAGAGAAACCAACGCAGGAAATGAAGGAAAGAATCTCCGGATAATTTTGTCAGATTATCTGTTTCAACAATACATCATGATTTTTATTACATTTGCACCTGTAAATTAGATCCTCTTGTTTAGAATTTATTTTTAATCTGAAATAATGAAAAGAATAGAAAGTTTAGCATTTTTAAAACCGTTATTGAATTTCTTCTGCATAGGTATGTTGATAATGACGCTGAGTCGTATCGTACAGTTTTTTATTTTTAAAGAACGGGTTGTGCAAACGGAAAACTATGGAAATATATTTCTTATCGGACTTCGTTTTGATAGTATCCTGATGAGTTACCTGCTGGTATTGCCATTCGTTTTTATCCTGTTGGTTCCGGACAAATTATTAAAATATTGTAATAAATTTCTCTGTTTTTACTGTTGCTTTTTTTTAATCATCATATTTTTTATGGAGTTGGTCACTCCGCAATTTATTCATCAATACGACACACGTCCTAATTATTTATTTTTGGAATATCTGATATATCCCAAAGAGGTAGTAACCATGCTTCTCAAAGGGCGTTTGTGGAGTATTGTTCTTATTATAGTATTCCTTGGAGTTATTATTTACGCAGCGATCAGATGGGGTAACAAGTTATTTTACACGCATGCTTCAAAATACAAAATTCGTTTATTTGCCTTTCCGGTTATAGCTTTTCTTCTGTTTGTCGGTGCCCGCGGAAGTCTCACTTCCAAACGTCCGATAAATGCAAGCAATGCCGTTTTTTCTACCGACCAGATGACCAATAGTTTAGGATTGAATTCGTTGTATACGGTGCTTTATGCCGCTTATTCCATTAAAAATGAGGCAAGTCCGTCTAAAATGTATGGTGGAATGGATGAAAATGAAGCGTATGAACGTGTGAAAAAATACATGGACGTTCCTTCGTCCGGTTTTACCGATTCTGAAATACCGTTTTTACACGTTCAATATCCCAATACGATAAGGCAAAAGCCCTGTAATGTAGTTATCTTTCTTCAGGAGAGCTTAGGTGCCGAATTTGTAGGAAGTTTAGGCGGAATGCCTCTTACTCCCGAATTCGATAAATTAACGAAAGACGGATTGCTGTTTACTAATCTGTATTGTACGGGAACCCGGAGCGTAAGGGGTATAGAGGCTGTTGTTACGGGGTTCCTCCCCTCCCCTTCCGAAAGTGTGTTAAAACTTAGCGGTGCACAAATGAATTTTGTAACACTCGCTCAGATATTACGAAAACACGGATACCAAACCAGTTTTATTTACGGAGGAATGTCGAATTTTGATAACATGGCATCATTTTTTAACGGTAACGGATTTGATAAGGTTATCGACGAAACAAGTTTTGATAAAGATACGGTCACCTATGCCATGAAAGGCACTTGGGGTTATTCTGACGAGGATTTGGTGAAAAAAGCCAACGATTACTTTAAAAGTCAGGGTGATAAGCCGTTTTTTTCGTTGATGTTTTCTACTTCCAATCACGATCCGTTCGAGTTTCCCGACGGAAGGATCGAGTTGTATGAGAAACCTAAAAATACCGTTCATAATGCCATCAAATATGCGGATTTTTGTATAGGTAAGTTTTTAGAATCAGCCCGAAAAGAAGAATATTATAAAAACACTATTTTTATCATTATAGCAGACCATAATACCCGAACTTACGGCAAAAATCTCGTCCCTATTAACAAGTTTAAAATACCGGCGTTGATTATGGGACCCGGTGTTCCTAAAGGTGAAAAATACGAAAAACAGGCAAGTCAGATAGACATACCAACCACCTTATTAGGATTAACAGGATTGAAAACCGAACATCCGATGGTTGGACGCAATTTATTTCAGTTAGCCGATTCCGTACAAGGAAGATCCGTGATGCAATTTATGGACATCAATGCGTTTCGTGTAGAAAATCAGGTTGTTATCTTGCAACCGCAAAAAGAAGCCTTGCAGTTTGAAGTTAAAAATGACACAACTCTGATTTCCGTTCCTTTAAATCCGGAATTAGTTAAAGATGCTCTGGCACATGTGCTTTCCGCTGAATTCTTATACAAGAACAAAAAATACAGATTAAAAGAAAAGTAAATGGAAAAGCCGTAAATCGTATTGTTTTTTAGACGGAGGATACTCTATACCATAAATATACGAAAAAAATTCCCTTTTCACAAGTTTTTTCATTTGTTGATCAGGGCAAACGCATCATGAAATAGTAAAGCGCACTCTCTG
>JAISMV010000067.1 GCA_031276535.1 Flavobacteriaceae bacterium | reverse complement strand
GGCGCTTCCCCCTATTGCAATAAAATGTATTTTCATCTGCCCTGTTTTATCTAGTGCAAAGATACTTTTTTCAACTAAGAGCCTGTTTAAATTTTATTCAAATATTTTTTTTTCACAACGCAGCAAAAATCCTGAAAAGGATTTGATTTTCATAACCGCAAGTCAGCGACTTGCGGGAGAGGATAACGGAAGTGCCGCGCTGCCTGAAAGGCAGGACTTAAATGTTTTTTCACAACACAGCAAAAATCCTTTCAGGCAAAGAGTGCGCTTTACTATCTCATACTTCAAAAAAAGGTCTGTTTTTTTCTTCTTTTTCGGCTTCCAGTTCTTCTACGGATTTTACTTTTAAGAATTTAAGATCCTGTTCGATAGCCTCCATGATCTTGGCAAGGATCTGCGCGGAAGTTTCATTATCGTAATCAATTTCCAAAGGAGGTTTGAAAGTTATTTTCGGCTCTACGCCTTTCTTTTTTATCAATAATCCTTTTTTGTCAAAAGCTCTTCTGAATCCGTCTATTACAACAGGGATAACAATGGGTTTCTTCACTTTTATGATCTTAGCCGATCCTTTTCTTCCCGGAGACCAGGGAGTGGTGGTTCCCTGAGGAAAAGTTATCACCCAGCCGCTTTCCAGAGCCTTGAGGATATTTTCTATTTCCGACAGGTCTACCAACCGGTTTATATTTTTACCGGAATCTCTCCATGTTCTTTTTACGGTAATGGCTCCTGCCAATGCAAATAGCTTTTCCAACATCCCTTTATTCATGGTTTCTTTGGCAGCGACGTAATATAAGTCTATTTTAGGCTCCAGAAGATACACGGGATTTTTTATGGTATCTATATATCCGTGCTTTACGGCACAAAATACATGGTACATGGCAAATACATCGGCAAAATACGTCTGATGGTTCGATACGAACAGCACATTGGTATCCGGAAGGTTTACCAGATTTTCCGTACCTTTTATTCTAAGCTTATTAAATCCGTTAAATCTGTTATAAGAAATACTCCCAAAAACAAAGATAACGATCCTTTTTAAAAAGAACCAATGTCCAAAAGCATCTCTAAATATTCTTTTTCTTTTTTTCTTTTCTTTTTCCATTAGTATTATAGTTTTTATTAAAAACCTGCAAATATACTCATAGTGTAGTAATAAAATTACCGAAAAAATGTTTTCGGTATGAATCTTATATATTTAGATGATGATCAATAGATTATGCCTATAAATAACAGAACGCAAGTTACTATAAAATTTTGAGAACAATATCAAAAAATTAAAAGAAAAAGATGATTTTTATGATACAAAGATGAAAACCGGCACGGATAAGGAAACGGTCGCGTTTAACGTAAACGGTTGACAGTAAACTCTAGAAAGGCTTCGGTTTAAATTTCCTTAAAGTAGGTAATTCTCCTTTTATGATTAACGGGATTGTAATCTTTCCAAAGCAGCTGAATGTTTTTATTGTCTTCCAGCTCAGGATTCGTTTCAAGATATTTGATACCTTTAGAAGTGAACAGATCAAAAAATTCTTTGAGTACAATAGCGGTAATTCCTTTTCTTTGATAATCCGGATGAATTCCTATCAGGTAGAAGTTTGCCCATTCATTGTGTCTGGAAGATCTCATCAGATGAAACCATCCCCAAGGAAACAATTTTCCCCCGGCTTTTTGTAACGCCCGGGAATAGGACGGCATGGTAATGGCAAATCCCACCAGCTTGTCGTTTTCATCAGCGATACAGATCACATAATCTTTGTTGATGAAAGGAATATATTTATCCTTGTAATAGCTGATCTGTTTTTCAGAAAAAGGAACATACGTATTCAGCACCTTATAGGTATCGTCCAGTAGTTGAAATATTTCATCCGCATAATGGGCTAATTCCTTTTTAGTCTTGAATCGCAGGGATTTAAGTTTATATTTTTCTTTTAACAGTTCGGAAAAACGAATTACTTTTTCGGGTAGTGTGGAAACAACTTCAATATAAAATTCCACCCATTCGTTAGCTTTGGAAAAACCGAGTTCTTTAAAATGTTCATGGTAATACGGAAAATTGTATAACCCAATCATGGTTGCCAATTTGTCATATCCTTTGCTCAGCATTCCGGCTTTGTCCAGATTGGTAAAACCTACCGGTCCTTCTATACGGTGAAAATTATTTTCACGCGCCATAATCCGGGCTTTTTCCAGAAGAGCCCGGGTTACCTTTATATCGTCAATAACATCAAACCATCCGAAACGAACCTTTTTAATCCCCAATTCTTTTTCTTCCTTTCTGTTGATAATCAAAGCAATTCTTCCGGCTATCTGTCCGTCTTTATAAGCCAGATATTTTTTACAGATGGAAAATTCAAAAGCAGGATTTTTATTTTCATCGAAAATATCCATCTCTTCGGAAATTAAAGGCGGAACATAATAAGGATTATCTTTGTATAATACAGCAGGATATGTAACGAAATTCTTTAGCTCAGACTTAGTAATAACCTCCTTTACTTCAATTTGACTCATAGCGTCCGATTTAATTTTTGTCTGCCTTTTTGGTATCATAACAGAAAAAGGCATAATTTTAGCAAATATACTCAGGAAATATTAATTTTAAAATTTAGAGCCTGTTTAAAATTTATTGCGATTATTTTTTATTGCTATTTTTGAGATGGATTTTTTGCTTTTTATTTGAAGATTTAGCGGGCTAAATCAAGAAGAAAAAGTGAAAAAGACGCTCAAAAGAGCTTAAAAAGAA
>JAISMV010000066.1 GCA_031276535.1 Flavobacteriaceae bacterium | reverse complement strand
TAGCGGGCTAAATCAAGAAGAAAAAGTGAAAAAGACGCTCAAAAGAGCTTAAAAAGAATGCAAAATATAATTAGAACCTAAAAATAAATAGTTGAATAAAATTTAAACAGGCTCTTAATTCCACCTTACTGTAATTCTGTGGAGACTCCTTTTTTTTCTTCAGGAACAACCGTCTTGTTATTGATAATGGCACAAATTTATTTAGTTTTTTTATTATAGGAATTTGTGTCGATCAAAAGACATACTAGTTTCGAAATTTGAAAAAAAATATTTGTTCACTGATTCAGTTAGAAATTTATATATATCAGTCAGGCTGATAATGAAACTATATATTGGATTTAAGTGAGTACATTTACTAAATAAATTAAAAGAGGGTATTTAATTAACACTAAAAAACATGTATTATTTTATTACATGATGTTATTAAAAGGCTAATTATCCTCAATAGATTGAGTAAGAGGTCAAGATAACATCTTGACCTTTTTTTTGAGGTCTTTACGTTGATCCATATTTTTTTACTTCCAAAAAAGTTGAAATCAGGAAAAAACGATCCGAATATTAGTTCCTATATCCAGTCCCATTAAAGAACTTGCCCCACCTACTGTTTTAAGATTGCTTTTATACATGGAGATCTGTAAATATCCCGAAGAGTTGAATATCGCCAAAGCTCTGCCATGATATTTATTTTCATCAGGATTTGTATCTAAAATATCTGTGTATTTGGATCTGATTTCCGAAAATTGAACGTTTCGCACAAAGATGATAAAGTCCCTTTTTTTTCCGAACTGATAAAATTGTTTTTTAGTAATATTGGTTATGGCATTTCCATAATTATCAATATAAATGATCATTCCGGTTATGGAATTATCCTCATATTTCTCAACGGGTTTGGGTTGGGTCAATTCCTTATAAGCAGTGATCTTTCTGCCTACAAGCTCTAATTTCCCTCCCCGTGCGAGATGGCAGGCTACAGGTATGAATAGATCCTTAGTTAAAAAATGAATATCATCATATTTATTCAGAGTAATCTCCACAAGCTGGTCGGGAATAAATTCCCCGGCGATCAAAGACAGAATGCCATTGTCATTACAAATAAAGAAATGTCCGTTGATTTCAGCGGCAATAGGCTTGACGTGAGGGGAAGGAAGAGCATCCACCCCTATAACGTGAACGGTTCTTTCAGGAAAATCTTTGTAAGAATTCTGTAAAATATAAGCGGTCTGAACTAAATCAAAAGGCATAACCTGATGAGAAATATCGACTACGGTAACCTCAGGTAACTGGCTGTAAATAGCCCCTTTTAAAGAAGCAACGTGAAAATCGTCTAATCCAAAATCTGTAGTGAGTGTTATTATTCCCATTTTTTTATCTCCAAGACAAAGTTATTGCTTATTTTTGTTTTTGTAAAAATAAAAAATAAGTAAAATTTGAATCACTTACAGATTACATTAGAAGAAGTAGATCTAAAAGTATTCTATGGGGAATATAATCAGAACTTTAGAATATTGGTGCATCATTTTCCCAAGTTAAAAATTACAGGAAGGGACAGGGTTATTTCTGTTTCGGGAAATGAGGAAGATATAGTAGTATTTAGAAAAAAGATTCAGGAAATAACAGAATATATTAATAAATATAATAAATTGAATGATATAGCCTTAGAGGGGATTATCAATAAAAACGAAAACAATATAGACGGAAAGTTTGAAGATGTTATTGTCCACGGAATAGGGGGGAAATTAATACGGGCAAAAACGGCAAATCTTAAAAAATTAGTAGAAGCCATTGAGAAAAATGATATGGTTTTTGCCGTGGGTCCGGCAGGGACAGGGAAGACTTACACTAGTGTAGCTTTGGCTGTCAGAGCTTTAAGAAATAAAGAAGTTAAAAGAATTGTCTTAACTCGTCCGGCAGTAGAAGCAGGAGAAAGCCTCGGGTTTCTTCCCGGAGATTTGAAAGAAAAACTGGATCCGTATCTTCAGCCGTTATACGATGCATTGAGAGATATGATCAGTTATGAAAAACTGGATTCTTACATAGACAAAGGAGTTATTGAAATAGCGCCTTTAGCATTCATGAGAGGAAGAACTCTCGATGAAGCTTTTGTCATCCTGGACGAAGCTCAGAATACGACCCACTTGCAAATGAAAATGTTTCTGACACGTATGGGGGAAAATGCCCGATTCATAATTACAGGAGACCCCGGACAGATAGATCTGCCTAAACACCAGAAATCCGGGTTGAAAGAAGCCGTTCATTTATTGAAAGAAGTTAAAGGGATTGGTTTCGTACAGTTGACAGAGGTAGACGTAGTCCGTCATAAACTGGTAAGAAAAATACTGGAAGCATATCATAAACAAGAGGAAATAGAAGAATAAAATAGATCCGGCACAGTATTTAATCCGGCAATTCTTCCATGAGTTTTAAATAATGAAAATAACGTTTTTCCGAGATTCTCCCTTCTTCCACAGCTTTGATCACCGCACATTGAGGCTCATTGATATGCAGACAGTTATTAAACTTGCAATGTTGCCTTTCCCGAAAGATTTCAGGAAAATAATCCTGTAATTCGCTTTTTTGCACATCCACCAGTTCAAATTCCTTAATGCCGGGAATATCTATGATACTTCCTCCGAAATTCCATTCATACATCCGGGCAAAAGTAGTAGTATGTTTCCCTTTTTCATTGTAATCGGAAATGGAAGCGGTTTTCAATTCCAATCCGGGCTGTAGTGCATTTATAATCGAAGTTTTTCCACTTCCGGAATGTCCTGAAAACACCGTGATCTTATTCTGTAATATTTCTTTAACGGTTTCTATATTAATGTTTTCAGTCGCTGATATTTTCAATGTTTGGTATCCGATATTCCGATATACCGAATCGATACCGTTTAATTCTTCAGATTCTTCCTCCGACAATAGATCGATTTTATTAAAAACGATCAGTATCGGAATCTGATAGGCTTCACAGGTAATTAAAAATCTGTTCAGAAAACCTAAAGAAGTACGGGGATTCTTAAAGGTGAAAATAATGCAGGCTAAGTCTATGTTAGAAGCCAGTATATGAGTTTCTTTCGAAAGATTTACAGATTTGCGTATAAGATAATTTTTTCTGGGATGAATTTTTGTGATCCATGCCGTAGAATCATTTTCCCATTCATAATCCACCTTATCTCCTACCGCTAACGGATTGGTGTTTTTTATCTTTTCTTTCTTGAATTTCCCACGAATGCGGGCTTCATACATCATTCCGGTTTGAACGTCTTTTATAAAGTACCAACTACCGGTAGATTTTATTACAATTGCCTGATTCATATTCCAAAATACAAAAAATGCATCAAAAATGATGCACTTTTTAAAATAATTTTACGAGCCTGTTTAAATTTCATTGCGATTATTTTTTATTGCTATTTTTGAGATGGATTTTTTGCTTTTTATTTGAAGATTTAGCGGGCTAAATCAAGAAGAAAAAGTGAAAAAGACGCTCAAAAGAGCTTAAAAAGAATGCAA
>JAISMV010000009.1 GCA_031276535.1 Flavobacteriaceae bacterium | reverse complement strand
ATTTTTTGCTTTTTATTTGAAGATTTAGCGGGCTAAATCAAGAAGAAAAAGAGAAAAAGACGCTCAAAAGAGCTTAAAAAGAATGCAAAATATAATTAGAACCTAAAAATAAATAGTTGAATAAAATTTAAACAGGCTCTCAGTTTTTTATCCGTAAGACAAACCTGAGTCCGGGCTATTTGGAAGCAAAAGGTCCTGATACCAGATTCGTTAAAACTCCTTTGGGGTTAGTGGCTAATGATTTATAGCTAAAGAAAATATTTCCTTTCACTTCCGGAAATTTTCTGTTATAGTACACCTGCTGAACTAATTCATCCGGACGTTTCCATTCGTTCACTCTGTATGCCGCCATACCAATA
This sequence comes from Flavobacteriaceae bacterium, assembly GCA_031276535.1. Taxonomy (GTDB): domain Bacteria; phylum Bacteroidota; class Bacteroidia; order Flavobacteriales; family Weeksellaceae; genus Apibacter. Next base: position 7,875 of record JAISMV010000009.1, on the reverse strand, counting down.
TACAACTTGGTTTGGGTTTCTTTTGCCATGGTATTCCACCATTCCACTAAAGTGGAATAATCTGCTGCCGAGTTTCCTCTTTGCCAGTAAAGTTGTGGAGCGATGTAATCAATCCATCCGTTTTCCATCCAGTATACTACATCGGCGTATAAATCATCGTAATTTTGCAAAGCTCTGGTCTTGGAACCTTTAGGGTCTGAGCCTTCATTTCTCCATACTCCGAAAGGACTAATCCCAAATTCCAGACTTTCGTTTTCTTTTTTTATGGTTTTGTAAAGTTTGTTAACAAACGTATTTATGTTATTTCTTCTCCAATCTGCTTTACTTGCAAACGTTACTCCGTATTTTTTATATTCCTTGTAGTCCGGATAATCCAAATTTCCTACTTTATAAGGGTAAAAATAATCATCCAGATGAATGCCGTCTATTTTATAGTTCTTTACGACCTCCATTATTGATTCCACCACATAATCCCAAACTTCCGGAATTCCCGGATTCAAATAAAGTTGGTTTCCGTATCTCACTACCCAATCCGGATGTTTATAGGCTATATTATCCGTGGATAGGACACTCCAGCTGGCGCTTCCCGCAGAAAGCCTGAAAGGATTGAACCATGCGTGAATTTCGATATTTCTTTTATGGGCTTCTTTTATCATAAATTCCAACGGATCATATCCCGGATCAACTCCCTGCTCTCCTGAAAGGTATTTTGACCAGGGACTTAATTTTGACCGATAAAGTGCGTCGGATGCGGGTTTCACCTGCACTATTATAGCATTCATGTTCCATTTTTTGACATTATCCAACAGGGTTATGAACTCTTTTTTTTGTTCTGCTGCGGATAATCCTGTCTTTGATGGCCAGTCGATATTTAAAACGGATGCGACCCATACTGCTCTGAATTCCTTAGAATCTGCATCTTTACGGGTATCGGAAAAGTTACCTGTTTTTCCGGGTTTTGCTATGATGTGGGTAAAGGTTAAAAACACACATAAAACAAAACCTAATCGTATATTTTTCATAGGTTTTTCTATCTTGTATAGATTTACATGCGCAAATTTAACCATTAATTTAATATAAAATGCTTAAAATTCCATTATTTGCGTATTTTTTAACTTTTTTTTCTACTGTTGGGGGAATTATACCCTCATTTTTTCGGATTAATTATTTTTTTTGGCTTTGATCATTGTTTCCAACATATCCCACATTTTGGAAGGAACTTGTTCCAGCATATTAAATTCGCCGGCTCCTTTCAGCCATTCTCCTCCATCAATGGTAATGACTTCTCCATTGATATAGGCGGAATAATCCGAAATCAGATAAGCCGCTAAATTGGCTAATTCCTGATGTTCTCCCACTCTGTTCAGAGGAACTTTCTTGGCTAAGTTGAACTTATCTTTTAAGTCTCCGGGAAGTAATCTGTCCCAAGCTCCTTGGGTTGGAAATGGTCCGGGAGCAATAGCATTGAACCGGATGTTATATTTCGCCCATTCAACAGCTAAGGAACGGGTCATTGCCAAAACACCGGCCTTAGCCATTGCGGAGGGAACTACGTATGCCGACCCTGTCCAGGAATAGGTGGTGACTATGTTTAAGACCGTTGCCGGCAATTGAGCTTCTATCCAGTATTTTCCCAGAGCCAGCGTACAATTCTTGGTTCCTTTAAGAACAATATCAATGATGGAATCAAAAGCGTTGGCGGATAGTCTTTCGGTCGGAGAAATAAAGTTTCCTGCGGCGTTGTTCAGTAATACATCTACTTTTCCGAAATGGGAAACAACGGCATCTCTCATTTCCACGATCTTTTCGTAATCCCTTACATCACAGGCATAGGTCAGAACCTCTCCCCGGGTCTTTTCCCGTAATTCCTTTGCTGCGGCATCCAGTTTTTCTTCATTTCGGGAAACAATGGCTACTTTAGCGCCCAGTTCCAAAAAGTATTGGGTCATGGATTTTCCTAATCCGCTTCCTCCACCGGTTACAATAATTATCTTATCTTTTAAGCTGTCCGGAGACAGCATTCCTTTTGTATAATTCATTTTTCGGTTTTGTGTAAATATAAAAAAAATAAGCAGATCGAATCTGCTTATTTTTTTAATTCAATTCGGTTTTTTGGTTCTTATTCTTCTTCTTCATACTTTTCAATTTCTGCATCACAGAAATTGAATGCCTGTTCCAATAATGAGTTTATTTCATTGGTTATCTCTTCTTCTTCTCCTTCCAATTCATCAAACCATTCAACATCTTCTTCTTCCACATTCAAAATAAATCGTGGGAATTCCGTATGAACAACAAATAGATCCTCCGGGAAATCGGAATTGTCTGCCATTAAAAACTTAGGTAATTTCATAATTCTTATATTTAATTTTTTTAATCATCCAATAATTCTTTTAACTTCACCAACTCTGCTCTAACTGCCTGCAGACGAGAAATGATCTCTACTTTCTTAGAAATGTCGGTTTGTGTCTGTAAAACGGTTTTTGCTCCTTCCAATGTGTATCCTTTCACTTTTACTAAATAATATATAATTTTCAGATTCTCTATATCTTTGGGTGTGAAAAAACGGTCTCCTTTTTTATTTTTTTTAGGAGCAATACTGTCAAATTCTTTTTCCCAGAACCTTATAAGGGAGGTATTTACGTTAAACGCTTGTGCTACTTCCCCTATCGAATAATACAATTTTTCCGGAAGTTGAATATTCATACTCCAAATCTATGATTTTTTTATTTAACCTAATGCCTTTTTATTGAAATTATCCTTATTTTTTAGATCCGGAAAAAACAAAAAAAGCATCTGTTTCAATAGTAAAACGGCATTTTTATGATAAAAATTGTTTTCCCGGAAAGGAAAAATGGTATTATTCGTCTACCTCACATCCTTGATCTCTGTATTGCGCTTTGAATTTTTCAGCCCATTTTTTCCATTCGGAAGAAGTGGCTTTTTCGTTTTTTGCGTCATCCAGAAAAGATGAGATGTATCTTTCGGAAAAATCTTTTGGAAAATTTTCTAATGGGTCAAATTCATCGTTATTCCATTTTTCATTAATAATATGGTTAAACCGGTTTACGTCAAATTTGTATCCATAAGAATGGTACGAATTGGTCGCCGAAGAGATAAAGGTGGTTTTCATGGCTTCTGTTGTCAACTGAGCTATGAGGGTGCGATTTTTCTTGTGCTTTCTGTAATACATGGAGGCATTGAGGAGCTGCTGTTTTTCGTCTACCTTTCCGTTGGCGTTTTTCCATATTTCCAGCCAGTATTCTTTTTTATACATTCCCATCAATATGGAATTTAATACCCAATATTTGCTTTTTGTTTCGTTGGTAACCAGTCCCAGTTTATACAACAGACTGAAAAATTTGAATTTATTGAAAAAGAACCCATTCATAATGAAAAAGGGAGCTGTGAATAAATTCGGATGAACGGCGGTGATGTCGGAATTAATTTTGTAATGAGTACACCCATCAGACAGGGTCGTATTTCCCAACCAGCCTAATTTAAGTAAGGAGATGTTTTCTTTCGTCATTATTTTCTCCAGACTGTCTACATTAATTTTCTTTGTAAACCACACATCGTCTTCCGTTATGATAAAATAAGGAGAGGCTTCCCTTACGGCTTGTGTCCATAGCCGGGTGGGAATCTTAAAGCCATTGATCTCTTTCCCTTCGTGTAAATTTTCTTCAATGGCTTTTTCTTTTTCGGTGTAGTTTTCGGATTTTACAATGGTGATTTCGGGATATTTTTTTTGAATTTTATTCAGGTATTTTCCGGGAGTTCCATCATCTAAAACTTTAATATTATATTTTCCTTCAACCCATCGGTAAATACTGGAGATACATCTGTCCAAATAAAACGGGCGATTAAACGATTTGATGAGAATATCCATGTTTTTTATAATTTGGAATAGAACTTTTGAAACAAGGTGAAAAGGAATTTATGGGTTGAGATGACCGAATAGAATAAATAGGTTTTCGAAACAGGGTAATTTTTTTTGTATTTTTTCAGTAAAAACCGCACCATTTTCATATCCGACCTGTAAAAACATATTTTGAGGGCAAAACCTAAATCTTTTTCATCGATGGGATAATCCATATCGTTAATCTTCATAAACCTGTCAGGATCGAAAGAGTCATAGGAATCTTTTCCCAGAAGAATTTTCTCTTTGTAAAATTCTCGTGCTTTATTTAGAAAAAGCCATTGGATCAACCGGTCGTTCCTTTTAGATAAAGATTTTTCCGTACTTCTGTATTTAACCAGTTTTTCGGGCAGGTTATCAATAATTTTATTATCCGCGATCAATTGCAACATTAGATCGTAGTCTTCACAAAAAAACATTTTTTCTCTATAGAAAACCTGTTCGTTTCTAAACATAGCCGTTGAATGGTAGACCAGATTGTCTTTAGCAATCCCGTTTTTGATTTTTTCGTATCCTATAGTGGCTACGTAGTCTTTCAGATACCGATCTTCACCATCGATGATCATTGCGCTGCTGCCGACAAGAAATGTTTCGGGATTATTTTCCAGATAATTTACCTGTTTTTCCAGTCGGTCGGGAAGGGACAAATCGTCAGAGTCCAATATGGCTATATACTTTCCCCGGGCATTTCTTATGCCGATATTTCGGGATTCAATAACGAACCTGTTTTCAGGGTTGTTAATAAGCCTGATCCGAAAATCTTTTTTACAAAAATCTTCCACTATCTGTTGAGTGCCGTCTGTGGAACCGTCATTAATAACCAGTAACTCGTGATTTTCCAAAGTCTGATTTATAATTGATCCTATAGATTCGGCAATGTACTTCTCTGCATTATAAGCAGCCATAATAACGGATACGATAGGTGTCATATGCGGGAATAAATGAATACAAAAATACGCCATTTAAATAGATACCGGAAAAAAAATAAAAAAATATACTACTTTGCATTGCATAATACTAAATATTATTTATATATTTGCAGTACATTTTACCGAATGAAAAAATGAATACAGAAAATATTAAAGCACAAATGAGAAAGGGCGTATTAGAATATTGTATTCTAAGCATTATAAAAAGAGGTGATGCATACGTTTCCGACTTGATAGACGAGTTGAAAAAAGGACAACTCATTGTAGTGGAGGGGACATTGTACCCTCTTTTAACCCGGCTTAAAAATGCGGAATTTCTGACCTATAGATGGGAAGAATCCACCTCGGGTCCCCCTAGAAAATACTATGCTGTTACTCCCAAAGGGGAAATATTTCTAACAGAATTAGCTCAGGTGTGGGAAAAACTTACTCAGTCTGTAAATATAATAACGAATTCTAATAATTATACTCATGAATAAATCAATGTCCATAAGTTTAGGCGGATTGTCTTTTTTTATAGAAGAAGATGCATTCCATAAACTACAAAAATATCTGGAAGACGTAAAAACTTCTCTTGAAACAGGAGAAGATGACACCGCAGAGATTCTTAAAGACGTAGAAGCTCGTATAGCCGAGTTATTTAAGGAATGGTTGGGAAACTATCGTCAGGTAGTGGATATGCAGGATATTGACAAGATGATAGGCATAATGGGAACACCGGAACAATATCAGACTGAAGGGATAGAAGAAGACGGCATATCGAATAAATCAAAAAATTCCGGACAATCCAAAGAAGAAGAAGGCAGGTTCTATCAACGTCAGTTGTTCAGAGATACCGATGATAAAATGATAGCGGGAGTTTGCAGCGGATTGGCACACTTTTTCGGAACTCAGCCCATATGGATCAGGTTAGGGGCAATATTGTCACTTCTTTTTTCCGGCTGGATTTTTGCCGGACTCGGTTCGGCTGTTTCTTTCGCCTACATTATTCTCTGGATCGTAATGCCTAAAGCCGTTACTACTTCGGATAAGTTGAAAATGAAAGGAAAACCGGTAAATTTCGATTCCATAAAAGAGCATATCAATAAAGAAGAAATATCGGAACAAGCCGGGAAAATAAAAAATAATATATCAAAAGCCAGCAGTGAAGTAGGAGATTTCTTTGAAGCTCTCTTTACGATTTTAATTAAAGTCGCAACCCTGTTCATAGGAATTGTTTTTGTAATTACAGCTATTTCATGGATTGCTTCCTACTTCATTTGTTCCCTTTCTCTTTCCCTTGTGGGTTCTTCGGAATATATCAACTTAGTTTCCGATTCGTCATGGCATATCTATGTTCTGATCGCCTTGTCCGGAATAGTGGTTTTGATTCCTTCCTTATTTCTTTTGCTGCTCGGTTTGCGGCTTATAACCAAGAAAAGGGTTGTCAAGACAACAAGAACAGCGATAATCAGTTTGTGTATAGTCTGGTTGATTTCCGCAATAGCAACTGTCGTTATGGGCATTAATTCATTTGTATTACCGCTTAGAGATACCGTAAAAAAAACAACCAAACTTAAGATCCCCACCTCTTCAGATACATTAAATATCATTATGAAGGATTACGATCTGTCTCACAGAAGAAGAATTGGGATAAATATAGACAGGGTCAGATTTACGGAAGACAGCATGGTAAAGATGATCAGAAACAACTTAGAGGTAAAACAAAGTATGGATTCCGGTTTTTATCTGGAAATAAAAACCTTTGCTTCCGGAGAAGACAACATTGCCGCGCAAAAAAACCTTTCCAAAATTACCTATAAATATAAAGTAGAAGGAAATAATCTGAACCTTGACACGTATATATCTATGCCTAAAAAAGATACCCGATTCAGAAATCAGAGAGTAAAACTAGTGCTTTATGTTCCCCAAGAGAAATATATCAATACCCATAACCTAAGAAAAATCTCGTCATATGACGAAGATAGATATATTGACATTTATCATGGTAATAATTCAAATAAATTATTTAAGTTTGTGGACGGTTCCTTGAAATGTTTAAACTGTAGAAATTCGGATAGAGTGTCTTGTGCGGAACATTCCGAATGAAGCATAAACATAGGCAGGGAGGGATAAGATCCTTCCGAATACTGCCAAGATAATTTTACGAAAAAACAGACATAAAAACATGGTACAGTTCCTTTTTAAAATAGTTCTTATCATTACGGATTGGATAATGTCCTTTTTCGGCTAGTCGGAGAATAAAAGAAAAAACATACATTTGTAAAGTTCAGTCGGGGCGACCCGGCTGGACTTTTTACTGTTTAAAAACAACAAGAAAAAATGAAAAAAATAATAGGCAGGCTCATGTTATTCGTTACAGGATGGAAATTTACATCGGAAATTCCGGTAGAAGATTTTAAAAAGAGTGTCTTAGTTTGTGCTCCCCATACCTCTAACTGGGATTTTTACTATTGTTTAGCCAGTTTCTGGGTCATGGGAATCCCCTATCGGATCATGATCAAAGACGCGTACACTAAGCCTTGGTACGGATTTATATTCAAGGCCTTAGGCTGCATTGGAGTAAACAGAGGACAAAGCAATAATTTAGTAGAATACTCCGTAAAACTTATTAAAAAATCAGATTCCATGGCATTGGTGAATACTCCTGAAGGAACCCGTTCCCGGGCATCAGAATGGAAAAAAGGATTTTTTTACATTGCCAAAAGAGCCAATGTGCCCATAGCATTAGCCTACGCGGACTATAAAAATAAAATAGCGGGCATAGCTAAGACTATACACATAGAAGATAAAACCATTGATCAGGTATTTGATGAAATTCAGGAAATGTATACCCCTGAAATGGCTAAATATCCGGAAAAATATAACCCGAAAATTCATTAGAGCCTGTTTAAATTTTATTGCTATTTTTGAGATGGATTTTTTGCTTTTTATTTGAAGATTTAGCGGGCTAAATCAAGAAGAAAAAGTGAAAAAGACGCTCAAAAGAGCTTAAAAAGAATGCAAAATATAATTAGAACCTAAAAATAA
>JAISMV010000008.1 GCA_031276535.1 Flavobacteriaceae bacterium | reverse complement strand
TCGGTGTACCAAGAGTACGCACGAACTATAAAATAAATTCCGATAAATACAGCGATGAAGTTAGCCAAAGTTTGTTTTTTCATATTTTTTCGAATTTAAGAGCCTGTTTAAATTTTATTGCGATTATTTTTTTATTGCTATTTTTGAGATGGATTTTTTTGCTTTTTATTTGAAGATTTAGCGGGCTAAATCAAAAAGAAAAAGTGAAAAAGACGCTCAAAAGAGCTTAAAAAGAATGCAAAATATAATTAGAACTTAAAAATAAATATTTGAATAAAATTTAAACAGGCTCTAAATACCGGGGGTGAAAGGAATTACAAAGTAGAAAGAATACTCCCTTGTGCGTCTAAAAAATAAAGCGTTGACTGTTGATCAAACTGTGCCGGAAATTAAATTACAAAACTTAAAGATCCTAAAAATATCAGTTCAATTATTATTCAAACCATGGGCAAAGACTATGTAGAGGAATTCTTTAAACAATAAAAAAGAGGAGAAAAATATTTTATACCTTTGTACACAATGAGCAAAGAAAAACTTACTATAATTAAAATCGGCGGGAATGTGATCGATACCCCGGAAATTCTTGACCGGTTTTTACAGGATTTCTCTCAAATGGAAGGGTTCAAAATTCTGGTTCACGGAGGAGGAAAAGAAGCCACCCGCTTAGCCGGAAAACTGGGAATAGAAACTGTTATGGTCGATGGAAGAAGAGTAACCGATAAAGAAATGCTCGAAGTTGCCGTGATGACGTATGCCGGACTGTGCAATAAAAAGATTGTAGCCCTGCTGCAGAAATTCGATACCCAGGCTATCGGACTGACAGGGGCTGACGGAAACAGCATTTTATCCAAAAAACGGGAAACCGGTTCCGTTGATTACGGTTTTGTAGGAGATATAACCGGCATTAACGCCGATTGGATAAAAAGCCTTCTGGAAACCGGAGCCACTCCTGTTTTTTGCGCCATTACCCACGATAAAAAAGGACAGCTGTTAAATACCAATGCGGATACCGTTGCCCAGTCGCTGGCTGTAGGACTTTCCCCCCTCTTTGACATTACCCTGATCTATTGTTTCGAAAAAAAGGGAGTTTTAACGGATATTCATAACGAAGACAGTGTAATCGAAGAATTAACCCTTGCTTCGTACCAAGAGTTAAAAGAAAAAAATGTTATTCACTCCGGGATGCTGCCCAAGCTTGAAAATTGTTTTCAAGCGCTCCAACAGGGAGTTAAGGAGATCAGGATAGCAAATCCTGAAATAATTGCAAACCCGAAGGTTCTCCATACCCATATTTCCATGTAACTTATGCAAACAATAGCAAAACTGACAGATAAAGCCTTGATTTTACTTCACAACCTGATAGAGACCCCTTCCTTTTCAGGAGAAGAAGAAAATACCTCATTATTGATAGAAGCTTGGTTTACTCATCATCAGATTCCTTTTAAGCGGGAAAATAATAACATTTGGGCGGTCAATAAATACTTTGATGAATCCAAACCCACCCTGCTGCTAAATTCGCATCAGGATACGGTCTTCCCGAACAAAGGATACACCAACGACCCCTTTCAAACCATAGAAAAAGAAGGGAAGATCTACGGACTGGGGTCAAACGATGCCGGAGGGTGTCTGGTTTCGTTATTAGCCGCCTTTACCTACTATTACGACAATAAAGACCTGACGTATAATTTGATCATGGCGGCTACCGCCGAAGAAGAAAACAGCGGAAAAAAAGGTCTGAACAGCATTTTACAACATCTGCCCAAACTGGACTGCGCCATTGTGGGAGAACCCACCCTGATGAATCTGGCTATTGCAGAACGGGGATTGCTGGTACTGGACATTTCCGTAAAGGGAACTGCCAGCCACGCCGCACATAACAATCCGGACAATGCCATTTATAATTCCCTGAAAGTCATAGAATGGTTTAAAACCCATACTTTTGATAAAATTTCCGAAACGCTGGGAGCCGTAAAAATGACCGTTACCCAGATCAATGCAGGACAACAACATAATCTGGTTCCTGATGAATGCAAACTGGTCGTGGACATCCGGGTGAATGATCGCTATACCAATGAGGAAATATACGCCATGATCCGCAAGTCCGTGTCTTCGGACAAAGTTACCATTACTCCCAGATCTCTGCACCTGAAATCTTCTTCCATCCCGAAAGAACATCCTTTGGTGCTGGCGGGAATTGAACTGGGAAGAACCACTTACGGCTCTCCTACCATTTCCGATCAGGCGGTTCTGTATTGCCAGTCGCTGAAGATGGGTCCCGGAGATTCCCTACGCTCTCATACGGCTGATGAATTTATTTATAAACAGGAGGTCATAGACGCCATTCCGTTATATATTGAATTACTCAAAAAAACCATACTAAAATCTTAAACAATCAAAATGAAACTCTGGGAAAAAGGCATACCTTCCGATAAGCAAATAGACCGGTTCACTGTAGGAAATGACCGGGAACTCGACGTAATTCTGGCCCGATACGATGTACTAGGCTCCATAGCTCAGGCTGACATGCTGCATAATGCCGGGTTGCTCACCGAACAGGAAAAAACGGATTTGGTGTCTGCCCTGAATGAAATCTTAACAGAAATAGAAAAAGGAAATTTCAGCATTGAAAACGATTTTGAGGATGTACATTCCAAAATAGAGTTTTTACTGACCCAAAAGACCGGAGACGCAGGAAAAAAGATACATACGGCACGTTCCCGCAACGACCAGATCTTAGTGGATATGAATTTATATCTAAAAGAGGAATTATCTCAGATCAAGGATCAGACCCGGCAGCTGTTTGATCTTTTGATGGATTTGGCTGAAAAGTATAAGAATGTGTTGCTGCCCGGTTATACTCATTTTCAGATTGCCATGCCTTCCTCTTTCGGACTGTGGTTTTCCGCTTATGCCGAAAGCCTGATTGATGATGTAATTATGCTGAATGCCGCTTTAAAAATAGTTGACCAAAACCCTTTGGGTTCTGCTGCCGGATATGGGAGTTCCTTCCCGATAAACCGCACGTATACCACCCGGAAACTGGGCTTTAAAACTTTAAAATATAACTCCGTTGCTGCCCAGATGAGCCGTGGAAAATCTGAAAAAAGCACCGCTTTTGCCCTGAGCAGCTTGTCCGGAACCTTATCCAAGCTGGCAATGGATGTCACCTTGTATATGAGCCAGAATTTTAATTTCCTTTCCCTGCCTTCTCATCTCACCACCGGATCCAGCATTATGCCTCATAAGAAAAATCCGGATGTTTTTGAGTTAATACGGGGAAAATGTAATAAAATACAGGCTCTTCCGTACGAGCTGACATTGATCACCAACAACCTGCCCAGCGGATACCACCGGGATTTGCAATTGTTAAAAGAAGGGTTGATTCCTGCCGTTCAAAACCTGAAAGCCTGTCTGGATATGGCTCATTATTCCGTTAAAGACATTCGGGTAAGGGAGAACATACTGGAAGATAAAAAATATGATTACCTGTTTACCGTAGATGCCTTGAATGAACTGGTTGCCCAAGGGGTTCCCTTTCGGGATGCGTATAAGATCATCGGGGAACAGGTGGAAAAAGGAACATTCCGGTCTCCCGGAAAAACCACCCACACCCATGAGGGAAGTATCAATAATCTTTGTCTGAAAGAAATTAAAGAAAAAATGGAAGAATGCTTCTGAAGCGGTTTATAAATTCAGAAGACCCTGCTACGGAAATTTTTCCTGACTTGTCCCCTCCGGATTTAGTACAGCTATAAAAAACCATTGCAAAATTTAACATATTAATCAGGCTTTTATGATTTGTTTTAAACTTTTACTTTTGCAATGGGCTTAGAGAGTCTGTGTGACTAATAATTATAAGAAGAAAGGCGTCCGAAAAATTCGGGCGCCTTTCTTCTGTATAAAAACTTCTGTGATTTCTATAATCTGCCTTCAATTATTTCATCCAGCACTTCCAGATTAATAATATCAGATATATCCCCTAGATCGGCAACATCTCCGGAGGCGATCTTTTGCAGAACTCCTTTCATTATTTTACCGTTTCGGGTTCTCGGCAATCCTGAAACAAACTGAATCTTATCCGGTTTGAGGATCTCTCCGATCGTTCTTTCCACGTGTTGTTGTATTTCCTTTCGTGTAACTTCTTCGTTCGTCGGTTTTTCATAGGTAACGACAAATGCATAAAGAGCGTTTCCTTTAATTTCATGAGGATACCCTACAATTGCTGTTTCTGTTACCAGAATGTGTTCATCAATCACAATTTCAATCGGATATGTGGACAATCTGTGGTCTGATACGACAATGGTATCGTCTAAACGTCCGATAATTTTGTAATTGCCTTCAATATCTCTTATAGCTACATCTCCTGAGAAATATTTACCTGCATAGGAAGAGAAATACAGTTCTTTGTATTTTTCATGGTTTCCGTAAATGGTTCTTGCCATTCCCGGCCATGGATTTTTAATACATAAACTTCCTTCTCCGTGTTCTTCGGTTATTTCGTTTCCTTCTGCATCTACCAGACATACATTTATTCCCAAGAACGGTTTGGTTGCGTATGTGGCTTTTATCGGAGTTACCCCTGCCAAGGCGGAGATCATAATTCCTCCTGCTTCTGTCTGATACCAGGTATCTACAACAGGACAGTTGGATTTTCCTATTTTTTCGCTATACCAATGCCATACTTCGTCGTTTAAAGGTTCTCCTACGGATCCCAGCACTTTCAAACTGCTTAGATCGTGATTTTCCACAAAATGCTGAGGCTGGGTTTCCAATGTACGTAGAGCTGTCGGCGCGGTGTAAAAATGGGTTACTTTATATTTTTCCACAATATTCCAGAAACGTCCGTAGTCCGGATAAGAAAGCGCTCCTTCAAACAGAACGAAGGATGTCCCTGTCAGCAACGGTGCATATACTCCGTATGTGTGCCCTGCCAGCCAGCCTATGTCGGCGGTACAGAAATAAACATCTTCTCTTCCTATCTGAAAGACATTTTTGAATGTATACGCGGCATATACCATGTAACCTCCACAAGTATGAACAACTCCTTTCGGCGTTCCCGAAGATTCGGAACTATAAATGATAAACAAAGTATCTTCGGAGTCCATTTCTTCTGCCGGGCAATGTATATCCGCATCTTTCACTAAAACATCCCAAAGCTCGTCTCTTCCTTGTTTTAGGGATACTCCGTGTTTGGTTCTTTCGTATATGATCACGGATTCTACGGAAGGAGCATTCTCCAAAGCTTCATCTACGATGGATTTCAAATCTGTAAATTTAGCGCCCCGGCTGGAACCGTCGGCTGTAATTACCAGTTTTGCTTCGGAATCCTTGATCCTGTAAGCTAATGCTTTGGATGAATATCCGGCAAATACCACCGTATGAACCGCTCCTATTCTTGCACAAGCCAAAATGCTTATTTCCAGTTCGGGAATCATCGGCATGTAAATACACACCCTGTCTCCTTTCCGAATACCTTTCGATTTTAATACATTTGCCAGCTTACATACTTCTTTGTACAGGTCTTTATAGGTAATTTCCCTGTTGGGTTCATTGGGTTCATTCGGCTCAAACAGGATGGCTGCTTTATCTCCATTTTTTTCCAAATGTCTGTCCAGACAGTTTTCCGTTATGTTTAGTTTTCCGCCCAGGAACCATTTAAATTGTGCTTTATCAAAGTCGGATTCGGAAATCGTATCCCATGGTTTTTTCCATAAAAAGGTTTTAGCGATTTCTTCCCAGAATTCGTTAGGGTTTTCTATACTTTTGCTGTATAACTTTTCATATTTTGCATGAGTTGTTACTACTAAGTCGTCAATATTCTTTTCTGCTTTTCCGCCTCCGAGTCCGTATACTCCAATTCCCTCTTCTTTAAACACTTGAACGATTTCATCAATTACGGTCGGGTCTTCGATAGTAGAAGGAATTGCAAATTCTTTTCCGTCTGCTATGTTTCGGATCAATCTGCGCAAAACTTTTCCTGAACGGGTCTTAGGCAATCTTTTCAACTGAACGACACGGCTCAGGGAAGCTATGGCACCAATTTCTTTTCGTACACTTTGTTTTAATTCCTGCTCCAGTTTGGAGGGTTCTACTTCCACGGCAGAATCTTTAGTTAGTATTACGGCGAAAGGCACCTGTCCTTTAATAGTATCTTCAATCCCCATAGCGGCACATTCCGCCACCAACGGATTTTTGGCTATAACTTCTTCCATCTCGGAAGTGGAAAGTCTGTGTCCTGCTACATTAATTACATCGTCTAACCGTCCGGTGATAAAGTAGTAGCCGTCGGAATCTTTGTAAATACCGTCTCCGGTAAAGTAATATCCGGGATATTGCGTTAAATATCCTTCTTTGTATCTTTCTTCCGCATTCCATAATGTGGTGAGCGTTCCCGGAGGCAACGGCAATTTAATAAGCGCTGCTCCTTCTTCATCGGCTCCTAACAGTTCTCCGTCGTTTCCTAAGATCTGAACGTCGTATCCGGGTACCGGTTTTCCTGCAGATCCCGGTTTGATAGGGAATCCTCCGTCATACCCCATGAAATTACCCATAATAGCCCAGGCTGTTTCCGTCTGCCACCAGTGGTCAACCACCGGCAGTTGAAATTGTTCCTGCAGCCATTCCAAGGTTGCGGCATCGCATCTTTCTCCTGCTACAAACAGGTATTTAAGGCAGCTGAGGTCTCTTTGTTTTATTAATTCTCCGTTAGGATCTTCTTTTCTGATTACCCTGAAGGCTGTCGGAGCGGAGAAAAATACCTTTACCTGATATTCTTCTATGGCTCTCCAGAAAGCTCCTGCATCCGGGGTTTTTACGGGTTTTCCTTCGTATACAATAGTTGCATTTCTATTTATCATAGGCGCATATACGATATAACTATGTCCTACGATCCATCCGAAATCGGAAGCTGCCCAGAATACGTCTCCCGGTGTACTGTCGTAAATACTGGACATGGTATATTTCAGGGCTACGGCGTATCCTCCGGTATCGTGTACCACCCCTTTGGGTTTTCCTGTGGTTCCTGACGTATAGAGAATAAACAACGGATGTGTGGATTCCACTTCTACGTAAGGGGCAGGCTCTGAAAGATTGATCAGGGTATTGAAGTCTACATCGTAATCTTGTTCGGGGCAAACGGCTCCTAATCTTCTGTTATATAATATTACATATCCGGGTTTGTGCTCGGACAGGGAAATTGCTTCGTCTACCATGGGTTTGTAAGGAATAACCCTGTTTACTTCTACTCCTGATGTTGAGGAGATAATTACCTTGGGTTTACAGTCGTCAATCCTTGTAGCTAATTCTTTAGGGGCAAATCCTCCGAAAACAACAGAATGGATGGCTCCAATCCGGGCGCAGGCCATCATTGCCATAATGGTCTGAGGAATCATAGGCATGTAGATAATCACGGTATCTCCTTTTTGCACCCCTAATCTCTTCAGTCCTCCTGCAAGTCTTTCAACTTTGTGTTTTAACTGGTTGTACGTGATTTTGGATTTTGTTTGCGTGACCGGAGAATCGTAAATAATGGCGGTGTCGTCTCCATATCCGTCTTCGATATGTTTATCTATACACAGATAAGACATATTCACCTTACCATCTTTGAACCATTCGTCTAATCCATTTTGACCTACGGAATGAACAACGGACGGTTCTTTAAACCATCCTATATTCTTTGCCTGTTCTCCCCAAAATGTATCAGGATCCGAAATACTTCTCTGAAATTCTTTTTGATACGTACTCATTTCTTTTGTGGTTTTAATTTTATTTTGCAACTTATCGTATAATAGTATTATCTCAATTTAATAAAAACGGCTTTTCAAAAAAGAAATGATCCTAAATCATTTAGAATCATTTCTTTATTTTACTTTCAATTAACTCAAAACTTTAGATACTACCAGAAAGTAAAATATCTAACTTCTCATTTTTTGGTTTATGTTTGAAGTCTTAACTTCACCTGCTACTAATATAAAAAATATTTTATAGATGTATAATAAACATTGAAAAAAATTGAAAAAAAAAAGAAATTGGGGTGTTATGAATTCATTTTCAGGTAAATACATCTTTATTGTTTTTTTACATATCATATAATTTATAGTGTTTTGTTTACACTTTATCAAGTTTTTTGTTTATTTTTATGATAAAAAAGGTCTTATTTTTTTTACCAATTTATGGAAAATGATAATTTTTATGAAAAAGTTTACCAAATCGTACGAAAAATTCCTTGTGGAAAAGTAACTACTTATGGTATTATTGCGGAATATTTAGGAACAAGAAATTCTGCACGAATAGTGGGGTATGCTATGAAGGCGGCTCATGCTTTGGAGGGGATACCTGCCCACCGGGTAGTAAACCGAAATGGGATGCTTACGGGGAAAGATCACTTTTTCACCCCTTCTTTAATGCGGGAATTGCTTGAAAATGAGGGGATAGAAATAAAAAACAACCGAGTTGTCAACTTTAAAGATCATATATGGAGACCGGAAAGTGATTGATTTATTATTTTTTATTAGATAATTTCGCTTATTTTTGCAGAATTAGAAAGATCTAACAATTGAGTAAGAAATCTCTACAAGAAGTACATGAGTCTGTACGTACCGACAATTCTAAAAAATGGAGAAGGGTTTTTGCTTTCTTCGGGCCTGCGTATTTAGTTGCCGTAGGCTATCTGGATCCCGGGAACTGGGCAACGGACATTGCGGGAGGCAGCAAGTTTGGCTATGCTCTTATCTGGGTATTGTTGATGAGTAACATTATCGCCTTGCTTCTTCAATCTCTCAGTGCGCGGTTGGGGATTGTACGGGGATTAGACCTGGCTCAGACCAATCGGGAATATTATCCTAGGTGGATGATCTATATTTTGTATGTTTTTGCTGAAATCGCCATTGCTGCAACCGATTTAGCCGAGGTATTGGGAATGGCTATCGGGTTACAGCTCCTCTTCGGGCTGGATCTGATCTGGGGTGTATGGATCGCGGCTCTGGACACTCTGTTGTTATTACTGCTGCAAAGGTTTGGCATACGAAAAATGGAAGCGTTTATCATTACTCTGGTTGGGATCATCGGAAGTTGTTTTCTTATAGAAATGTTTTTAGCAAAACCTGATTTAATCGAGGTTTCTAAAGGATTAAAACCTACAATACCCAATAATGAGGCTCTTTATATAGCGATTGGTATCATAGGGGCTACTGTAATGCCTCACAATCTGTATTTACATTCCGCATTAGTGCAGACAAGGAAAATAAAAAAGGATTTTCAGTCTATTAAGAATGCTATTAAATACAATTTTTTTGACAGTCTTATTGCTCTCAATATGGCATTCTTCATAAATGCCGCCATATTG
The DNA here is from genome assembly GCA_031276535.1 of Flavobacteriaceae bacterium. Classification (GTDB taxonomy): domain Bacteria; phylum Bacteroidota; class Bacteroidia; order Flavobacteriales; family Weeksellaceae; genus Apibacter. Next base: position 39,738 of record JAISMV010000008.1, on the reverse strand, counting down.
ATCCTCGCCGCATCTACGTTTCACAAAGTGGGGTTGTATGAGATCGCAGGATTGCATGATGCTTACAAAATGTTGTCCAATATACTGGGTTCTCTGGCTCCCTTTCTTTTTGCTATCGCTCTGATCGCTGCGGGACAAAGTTCTACCATTACCGGAACTCTTGCCGGACAAATTGTAATGGAGGGGTATCTTCATTTCCGGATGAATCCGGCTTTGAGGAGATTAATAACCCGTATGCTTGCCATTATTCCGTCCGTGATCATTATTAGTATTTTCGGAGACAGTTCTGTGGATGAGATGCTTATTTTCAGTCAGGTGCTTCTAAGCATGCAGTTGGGGTTCGCAATCATTCCTCTTATTCATTTTGTAAGTGATGCGGAAAAAATGGGTGAGTTTGTCATTAAATTACCTGTGAAGATCCTATCCTGGATAGTCTGCTCTTTAATTGTAATTTTAAACATCAAATTAATTTATGATGAGGAAATCGCCCTATTTCATAATCCGGCTGTAACAATGGGAGTTAAGATACTTCTGGGAGGAATTTCTCTGGCTTTGCTGTTATTTTTAATCAGTATTGTGTTGTACCCCTGGGTTATAAAAACAAAAAAGCTGCATTTCGATATTCACAATTTACCGGTACAAAAAAATATAACGAAGATACAACCGTTCAAAACCGTAGGAATAGCACTGGATTTCAGCGATGGAGACCAACGGGTATTAAACTATGTGAATCTTCTTGCCGAAAAAAATTCCGTCATTGTATTATTTCATGTAACGGAAAGCGCTTCTGCCAAATACTATGGGGAACTGGCTGACGATTATGAGGTGAAGTTTGATCAGGAAAGACTCAATGACTATAAAACGCTTCTTCATAAAGAGGGATATACTCATATTGAAACAAAATTAGGATTTGGAAATCCTTCTGTAAGTCTTCCGGAATTAATTAAAGAAAATGAGATTGAGGTTTTACTAATGGCGAAACACGGTCATAAAGGTTTGGCGGATTTTATATTTGGCGTTACGGCAAACAAGCTCAGACATAAAGCCCACATACCTATTTTAATAGTTTGATTCTTTAAAGACGTCTGTAAATATAAACCCCAAGAAGACAATGTATTTTCTCTGAAAAACCTGTGTGGCAAGAAAGCAAAAAAGCATACCAAAGGGGACATTCACTGAGAATCGAATACCTGAAAACTCATTTCAAATACAGTTCCTAAAAAGCAAAAAAGGATGCTCGTTTTTTGAGACATCCTTTTTTTCATTTTAAATTAACCCTATTCTATATCCTTATAAATCCTGTTATTTTAACTTCCGCATCCACAGATTTCACGTAGTCTTCAACCGAAGTTTTTTCTCCCATGATATAATCCTGTTTCACCAAAGTATTATCTTTAAAGAATTTATTTAATTTTCCTTTTGCTATGTTTTCCAACATTGCTTCCGGTTTTCCTTCCTGGCGTAATTGTTCTTTTGCTATTTCCAATTCTTTTTCGATAACGGAAGCATCTACCTGAGATTCATCTAATGCTATCGGGTTCATGGCTGCTACCTGCATGGAAATATTTTTTGCAACTTCCGGAGCTTTCTCAAAAGTTTTTGATATTCCTACTGCTGAAGCTATTTTATTTCCTGCATGGATGTAAGAACCTACAAAAGGAGCTTCCAATGTTTTAAATTCGGATATTTCAATTTTCTCTCCTATAACTCCGGTTTGCTCGATTAATTTTTCACTTACCGGAAGACCATGGAAGTCTGCTGCTAATAATTCTTCTTTTGTGTTGAATTTTAATGCTAAAGCGGCAAATTCTTTTGCTAATTTTATAAAATCTTCATTTTTAGCAACAAAATCCGTTTCACAGTTCAGTTTAATTATAGCGGCTTTGGTATTGGTTTCATTTACGGCTGCAATTACTGCTCCTTCATGACTTTCTCTGTCTGCACGGTTAGCGGCAACTTTTTGTCCTTTTTTTCTTAATAAATCAATAGCTTTATCGAAATCTCCTTCTGCTTCGATCAAGGCTTTTTTTGAGTCCATCATTCCTGCTCCGGTAGCATTTCTTAATTTTGCTACATCAGCGGCTTTTGGTAAATATGACATTTTAATCTTGATTTTTTATTAAACTATATTTTTATTCTTCCACTTCTTCTCCGGCGTCTTCGGATAGTATTTCTTCCTCCACTTCTTCTACCAGAATATCTTCTTCGTTTGAATCTTCTTTAGCTTTGGATTTTTCCGCTTTTTCCGCTTTTCTTACGCTTAGTCCCTCTTTAATGGAATTGGTTATTGTTTCCAGTATCAGGTCTATGGATTTAGAAGCGTCGTCATTTCCCGGTATTGGATAGTCCACTAATTGCGGGTCTGAGTTGGTGTCTACGATCGCAAAAACAGGAATTCCTAATTTTTTGGCTTCTGTTACTGCAATGTGTTCCCGTAAGATATCCACTACGAATATGGCTGAAGGCAAACGAGTCATATCGGCAATAGAACCTAAATTCTTTTCTAATTTAGCTCTTTGACGATCTACCTGCAATTTTTCTTTTTTAGACAGAGTTTCAAAAGTTCCATCTTTTTTCATCCTGTCAATGGAATTCATCTTTTTTACTGCCTTTCTGATAGTTACAAAGTTAGTTAACATACCTCCCGGCCATCTTTCCGTGATGTACGGCATGTTTACGGATTCTGCGTGTTTTGCCACAATATCCTTAGCCTGCTTTTTTGTAGCGACAAAAAGGATTTTTCTTCCTGAAGCTGAAATTTTGCCTAAAGCATTGGATGCTTCGTCTAATTTTACGGATGTTTTGTGTAAGTCAATGATGTGGATTCCATTTTTCTCCATAAAGATATAGGGAGCCATGTGTGGATTCCATTTTCTGGTAAGGTGACCGAAATGCACTCCTGCATTTAAGAGGTCTTTTACATCTACTTTTGCCATGTCTTTTTTTAGTTTACGTTCCGCAGTTTGTGCAATCAACTTCAAAAATGGTTCTGAGTTTGGATGCTAAACTAAACGGCAAGTTTATATTAATTAATTTATTTAAAAAATCAAAATAACCACTACCTGAAACAGAGTGGTTATATTTTTTATTTCGGAAAGATTACCGTTTGGAGAATTGGAATCTCTTACGTGCTTTTTTCTGACCGTATTTCTTTCTTTCCACCATTCTTGGATCCCGGGTTAGAAGTCCTTCTGATTTCAACACGGGTTTGTTTTCTTCCGCAATTGCAACCAAAGCTCTGGAAATAGCCAACCGGATTGCTTCTGCCTGCCCGGTGATTCCTCCTCCATATACATTTACTTTAAGGTTGTATTGTCCTTGGGTTTGTGTCAATTGGAAAGGCTGAGTGATCTTATATTGTAATACCTCTGTTGGAAAGTATTCTTTATAATCTCTTCCGTTGATAGTAACTTCTCCGGTACCTTCGGAAAGATATATTCTTGCTACGGATGTTTTTCTTCTTCCTATTTTATGTGTAACTGCCATTATATTTTTTAAATGAAAGCGTTAATGTCTAATGTTTTGGGTTGTTGAGCCACTTGTTCGTGCTCTGTGCCTTCGTACAGGTATAAGTTTTTAAATACTTTTCTTCCTAATTTATTTTTAGGAAGCATACCTTTTACCGCGTATTCCAATAATCTTTTAGGATCTTTTGCTTTAACGTCGGCAACACTTGCAAATTTTTGACCTCCCGGATACCCCGTATGTCTTACATACTCTTTTTGTTCTGTTTTATCTCCTGATAAAATCACTTTTCCTGCATTGATAACTACAATGTTATCTCCACAATCTGCATGAGGGGTGAAATTTGTTTTATGTTTCCCACGCAAAATCTTAGCTATTTTGGAAGCTAATCGACCTAATTTCTGTCCGTCTGCATCTACAAGTAACCACTCTTTATTGGCAGTTTCTTTGTTTGCTGATATGGTTTTGTAACTTAGTGTATTCACTTTTATTCTTTTACCTTTATTAAAAATAATTCCCCGAAATAGGGTTGCAAATTTATATATTTTTTTTTATTTAACAAAAAACTTCTTTCTTTTTTTCATGTTACGTCTGCATTAACTAATTTTCTTATACTTAACCGGATAGAAAATCATATCTAACCATCTATACTTTTCAGCAAATTTGTATATGTAAATAGATAGAGACCAAGATATTATCACCCCTAAAATAAGATGTATCCATACATTTTGCAGCCCTATGTATAATAATGCTATCCTTACAGCAGAAGTGATGGCGGGGTGAATCAGGTAAATAGGTAGTGTTATCTGCCCCATTTGAGAAAAATAAACATAAAAGCGGTTTTTAGTATTCATTTTCCTAGACAAAGAAATAATTGCAAATGCAGCACTGCACCCTAGTATAAAATTAAATCCTCCATTTTCAACACTAATTTCATCAAACACATTAATGATTTGTAATGAAAAGAATATTATAACACACAAAGCAGTAAATAAATAATTATTAAAAACATCCATTTTATTAACAACAATTTTTCCTATATAAAAATAAATTCCCATTTGCATAATTCTTTCTATAATAAAAACATCCGGGGAATAAAACCATCTTATTACAGCAAGAATCGTTACAATAAAAAAAACAATAAAATTATTTTTAAAAACATAATCCAAAAGTTCTATAAATAAATACAGAAAAAAAAGAACATATAGAAACCATAAATACCCAATGGGTTTAATAAAGATCAACAACAAATCCTGCCAATCAACCGGAGTTCTGACATTATCCCCCATTATATATTTAATCATCCAATATCCTGTCGAAAAGAACAAATAAGGCACTCCTAAAGCTATCCCCTTTTTTACTATAGATACTTTTATGTCTTTAATGGGTGTATATCTTTTTTTTGAGTAGAGAATGCCTGAAATCATAAAAAAGACAGGCATACTAAAGCTTCGAAGGAATTTAACATAAAATGTTTCCAAAAAAAAATCATAATCAGAGAAATAACCGGATCGAATCATTCCGGAAATTACATGCCCTAACATCACTGTAAAAATAGTAGATCCCTTTATAAAATCAATCCATTTTATTCTATTATCTGCCATTAATTCTAATTAATTCCTTGAATTATCCATCAAATTGTAAATAACTAAAAATATTTCTTTTTTATATTTTTTTGTTAAAAGTAAAAAATATTTTTAATAATAATAGTATTTTTACGTTTGTAATTTAAACTCAACATTTTTACTTGTTTTTCATGAAAAAACTTTTGTTTTTACTGTTTATCCCTGTTCTGTGCCTCTCCCAAAACACTAGGTGGACGGATTATTTTTCTTACTTCAACATAAAGTCCGTCACCAAGGTTAATAACCTTCTTTATTGCGCTACTGAAAACGGGTTATTTTCCTACAATGAAAATAATGGGGAAATTAAAAAAATTTCCAAGGTACACGGACTTCATGAAATAAAAATCACGGCTTTTTCCTACAATCAAAACAATAATGTTCTGATCATCGGTTACGATAACGGAAAACTGGATGTGATAAAAGGAGACAAAGTCAGTTTGGTGATTGATATACCTTTTGAGCAGTCTTATCCGGGGAATAAAAAAATTAATCATATTTATACTTACGGTGATTTTGCCGTAATATCTCTGGATTTCGGAATTACTGTTTTTGACATTAAAAAAATGGAATTTAAAGAAACCTGTTACTTTAAACAGGGAGCTGCTTATTTTCAGGTAAACAAATCCGTTGTTTTAAACAACACCATTTATGCGGCATCAAATAAGGGCATATTATCCCATGTTATTGATGGAATGATTCCTGACTTTTCCGCATGGAATATCTACGGATCGGGGCTTAATTATACTCAGATGGCAATAAACAATAATTCTCTTATCGCCGCAAGTTCCAATACTGTTTTCAGAAGTGATAACGGAGGAAATTCCTGGTATACTGCAGGGAATTATCCAAACTTAAAGGATATTGTTTCCGTAGAAAATACTGTTTTAGTGGTCCAACAAAATAAAATAACCGTGTTAAATGATAATTTCGCCCCCATAGAATCCGCTTCGTATACAGATAATTTAAATACCGGTTATTTTTCCAACGGGAACCTATATGCCGGCACCCAGCTTCACGGGCTTCTCAAAGGAACCGAGTATCTTGCGCCTGATGGTCCTTATAATAATACTTCCTATGCATTGAGCATCATAGGCAATAAACTATGGGTCGCTCCCGGAGGAAGAGACGCTAATTATAATGCTCCCTCCGCTACTACTTATGGGTATTATTATTTTGACGGAAATCGATGGCGGCATATTCCCTACACAGGTATAAATAATGAACGGTTCATCATAAAAGTAATTCCTAACCCTTTTAATCCGGAGGAAGTCTATGTCGTCTCGTACAGCAACGGTCTTATAAAAATGCTGAACGGAAGTTTTTCCGTGCTGTATAACCACAACAATTCTGCTTTTAAGAGCATTGAGCGTCTGACCGGAGGAGATTTTGACAAAAACGGAAATCTGATAATATTACAGTCTTGGGCGGGAGAAAGTTCAGGGGTAAATAATGCTATTGTGATCAAAACTCCGGACAATCAATTCAAATATTTAAGCCTTTTACCGAAAAGGATCAGTTTGGGCGGAGGAGCTACAACTCCCTATATTGACGACTCCAAAGGATATGTCTGGGCTCCTGCTCCCAGAGGAAATGCCCTTGTGGTATATAAATACAATAATACTCCTCTGAATACTTCCGATGACGACATTTACCTGATAGACGCCACCGAAGGGCGGGGCAGCCTGCCTTCCAACAATGTGATTTGCGTTGTTCTGGACAATTCAGGTACAGCCTGGATCGGAACGGACAATGGTCTGCGCATATTCCGGAATCCGTATTCTTCATTGGAAAACGGAAGTTACAATACGGAAAGGATCATTATTTCTGAAAACGGATTAGGGGAGGAAGTCCTTCGATCGACCATAATCACATCCATTGCCGTTGATGCCGCCAACAGGAAATGGATAGGAACTCAAAATACCGGAGTTTTCTACTTTTCCGAGAATGGAGAAGTCCAGTTAAACAAATTTACTGTTGATAATTCCCCTCTTCCTTCCAATACGATTGCTGATATAAAAATAGATGAGACCGGAGAGGTGTTTTTCGTTACTCCCAGAGGTATCGTTTCCTATCGTGGGGACATTACAAATACGGGGGATAATTTCGGGAATATAGTTGCATATCCCAATCCCGTCAGACCGGGCTATACGGGAAATATTACCATCCGGGGTCTGGCTCATGATGCATACGTGAAAATTACGGATGTTGCAGGAAACCTTGTGTATGAAACCCGGGCGCCGGGAGGTGTCGCTACCTGGAACGGAAACAACTTCAACAATAAACCGGTTGCTTCCGGAGTATATTTGGTTTTAATGAGTAATTCGGAAGGTAAAAAACATGCCACAACCCAAATAGCTATCATAAGGTAAGAAAAAATGACGGAAAATACCAAAGCTTTTGTTCTATCCTATTTGAAGTACGGAGATTCTTCTCTGATCATACGATGCTACACGGAAAAATTCGGGTTTAAGAGTTTTATTTTAAAAAATTCCTTTTCCGGAAAACGAAAAAAGAATCATCTTCTTTTTATCCTAAATGAGGTGGATATTACTTTCTATCCTAAAAAAACTCATTCTCTGGAATTAATAAAGGATATGTATCAGGGTTATATTTTCAAAAACACCTATTCCGATATTGTAAAGTCTTCGATTGTTACATTTATCGGGGAAATATTGAATCAAACCCTTAAAAATGAGGAAATCCCCAACGCCTCCTTATACGACTTCCTGAAAACAAATCTAATACGATTAGACGATAAGGAGCATTATTTTGCGGATTTTCATCTCTATTTTCTACTGGGACTTTCCGGGCATATTGGTTTTTACCCTTTGCATACTCATGCGGAACTGCCGTATTTTAATTTATCGGAAGGGGTGTTTTCTCCGGAAGCGCCTCATAATTTTTCGGGGGAGGAAAATGCGCGGCTATGGGATACATTGCTTACGTATGATTTTAATCTTTCCCAAAATTGCTTTAACTCTTCTCAACGGACACAGATGCTGAATGAAATTCTGACTTATTATGAAATCCATTTAACCAATTTTAAAAGACCGGTCTCTTTAGATATTCTAAAATTAATTTTCGAATAGGTTTTTATCAGGAGATCACTCCGCTTCCGATCAATTCGCCCTCTATGTACCAAGCTGCGAATTGTCCCCGGGTGATGGCTGATTGAGGTGTTTCAAACTGAATGAATATTCCTTCTTCAAATTGATACAATATTGCTTTCTGCAAGGCTTGGCGGTACCGGATCCTTACTTCTGCTTCCATGTGCTGCCGTTCTTTCAATTTTAGATCTTCTCTTACCCAATGAACTTCGTTTTCTTTAATAAACAAGGCTTTTCTGAATAATCCCGGATGATCTTTCCCTTCTCCGACATAGATAATATTATTTTGCACGTCGGTATCCAGCACAAAACAAGGTTCTATATGCCCTCCTATGCCCAATCCCTTTCTCTGCCCAATGGTAACGTAATGAGCCCCCTGATGTTCTCCTATCGGTTTCCCGTCTTCTTTTTCATAGGTTATCGGGGTCGACAGGTAGTTCAGTTCTTCTTTTTTGGTTTCAAAACAACGGGGTTCTTTTTTTTGTTCGTATTTTGGATTGTCTGCGAATATTTCAACAATTATTCCTTTTTTCGGTTTCAATTGTTGCTGCAGGAAATCCGGGAGGCTTACCTTTCCTATGAAACAGAGTCCCTGAGAGTCTTTTTTATCGGCAGTTACCAGATCCAACTCTTTTGCCAGTTTTCTGACTTCCGGTTTTGTCATGGCTCCGATCGGAAACAATGATTTGGATAATTGATATTGATTTAACTGACATAAAAAATAGGATTGATCTTTATTTGGATCTACTCCGGCTAAAAGCCTGTAAATGGTTTTCCCTTCTTTTTCAAAAGAGTCGATCCTTGCATAGTGTCCGGTTGCTACTTTATCTGCGCCCAGAGATAAGGCGGTTTGTAGGAAAATATCAAACTTAATTTCTCTATTGCACAAAACATCCGGATTGGGAGTTCTCCCGTGTTCGTATTCGTGGAACATGTAGTCTACAATCCTTGTTTTGTAGATGTCTGACAAATCTATCACCTGATAAGGAATCCCTAGCTTTTGGGCTATTAGTAATGCGTCATTACTGTCTTCTATCCACGGACATTCATCTTCAAGAGTAAATTCGGCATCGTTCCAGTTTCGCATGAACAGCCCTATTACTTCATGTCCTTCCTGCTGCAACAGATATGCTGCAACACTGGAGTCTACTCCGCCCGATAATCCTACTACTATCCGCATTTTTTATATATAATTAAAATTAAACAAGCATACTCTAAAGAATAGAGTATGCTTGTTTTTATCGTTTTCTCTATCCTTTATTTTGCAGGTGCGTTTTCAGGATATTTGGCTATGGAAAGTTCTCTTGAAATCGCTGATTTTTCAAATTTAATTTTTCCCGCCATAGTTTCTATGATTACACCGTCGTCTGTAACCTCGGCTATTTTTCCATGTATGCCGGAAGTGGTTACTACCCGGGTTCCTTTATTGATAGTATCCTGAAAGTTTTTTTCTTGTTTCTGTTTTTTTGTCTGAGGTCTGATAAAAAAGAAATAAAATACTATAAATAAGAGAATTAATGGGAGGAAAGTTATCCATCCTCCTTCTTGTCCTTGTGCTTGTAAGGGTATTGTTAACATATTATTGTTTTTTAATTTTAACTGTTGATTTTCGCTTGAAATTTAATTATTTTCGTTTCAAAGTTTCCTGAAACGGCAACTGTTTTTAAAACAGTTCCGTCAAAATTAGAAGAGTCGAAAGTGACCGTAATGGATCCTCTTTTTCCCGGAGACACCGGTTTTTTGGTATATTTAGGGGTTGTGCACCCACAGGAAGGTCTTACTTCCGAAATAACCAAGGGTCTTTTTCCTACGTTAGTGAATTTAATTACTTGTGTGACTTTTTCTCCTTTTTTAATGTCTTTGAAGTCATAGGTTTCCTTATCAAACTTAATGATAGATTCTTTGGTTATGTCTAACGTGTTTGAGGCTGATCTTACTCCTTCTTCTTTCTCTTCTTCTTGTACTTCTACTGTTTCTCCTACAGAAGTTTTTTCCTTTTTACAACTAATAACCCCAAAGGTTGTCAGCGCTATTATAAAAAATACTACTGTTATTTTATTCATATTATTTTAGCATTTTTAAACTTTATTTATATCTCTTGCATATTTATCCAAAATACCGTTGATAAAAATATTACTCTTGGAACTGGAATATACTTTTGCCAGCTCAATGCATTCATTTATTACCACTTTTGCCGGTACCTGAGGGAAATGATTAAGTTCGGTAAATCCCATAGCCAGAATAATTTTGTCTATTTCCGCTATTCTGTCCAATTCCCAGTTATTAGACCTTGCTTCTATCAATTTCAGGGAATCCGGATAATGTCGAACCGTCGCTTTAAACAGATCTTCGGCAAAGGCAATGCCTTCATCCGATTTTAAAACCTGAATCAAGGTATCAAAGGGGTTTTCTTCCCTCAAAGATTTTATGGTTTTCAGAGTCATATTGTTCGCAATATGTATGTCATCCGCCCAAGATAGTTTTAATTCTTCGAACCATTCATACATAATGTCATTGTCTGCAATATATTTTAAAAATAATTTCAGCACAATTCTCTTATCCTCCTCAAAATCAGACTCGTTGCTCTGCATATACTCCGAATAACTTCTGGAAAGTTGAAATTGTTTAAAAATCATGGTAGGATAATTGTTATTCAAATGCCATGATAATTCCAAATGTTTGTCTGAATATTCTTTTCGGGCTTTATTATTTTCCAATAACCTGAAAACCTTATTTTCAACAAATTTAAGATTTGGATTCTTTTCCTCATCCGTAGCAAATCTTTTTTGCCTTTTCCTTTCTATGACTTCGAGAGCATAGTCCTTTACAGCTAATAGCAGATTCAATTCGTAAATATACAAATCGTAAATTTCTTCTATTGACTGAAACATTCTTTTCTTTACATATTCTAACTCGCTTCCCCCTACATTATATGCATAAAGGGACTGTAGAATCTTTTCTCTAATTTGCCTTCTTCCTAACACAACAGTAATTTTTTAAGAACTTTTTAATTAAATCTTAGTGTTAAATAATATATTTTTTGTTTTTTATTTTTTGTTCGTATCCTGAGGAGATGATTGTTGTGTGTCTGCCGGCAGGTTAGTTTCCTGAATTGGAGATTGGTAAATTGTTGGCTCAGCTATCAATATTGAGGCAAAGAGCGACAAGATCACTATTACGCCTCCCAATGTCCAGGTTGCTTTATCCATGAAATCATTTGTTTTTTGAACTCCAAACATTTGGGTGCCACTCCCTCCGAAAGTAGAAGTTAATCCTCCTCCTTTGGGGTTTTGTGACAAAACAACCAATATCAATAGGGCACAGGCAACTATTATAAATATCATCACTATTCCATAAATTGTTGTCATATCATTTTAAATTTTTTATTTTTTTTATCTTTTTGACTTCTGATGCAAAATAACTACTTTTTTCCGGATATTTCAAACTTAATATTTTAAAAGCTGTTATTGCCGTTTCATATTTACCTTGTTCTACGTACAATTGCGCTAACGTAACCGTCATTAGACTTGCAATATCTCTTATATCCTCCTTTTTAAACTCAATTCCCTTGGTGTCTTTCTCTTCTTTCTTAGGGACTGTGATCTTTGGATTATTTTCTATAAATTTAGTAATTATATCATTTTGTTTCTCTTGTGTCGGGATTTTTTTTTCATATTTTACCGCGACTTTTTGTTTTGATAAGGAAATCCACTGGTTAAACGTCATTCTTTCTACCGGTGTTACAACGGTTTCTTCCATGGTTTCTTTCTGTTCCAAAACCGGCTCTTCTACTGATTCTTCTTTTTTTCCTTCTTCCGTATCATTTTCTTCCTCTTTCGGCTCTTCTTCTTCCGAAATTTTTTCTGTATTTTCTATTTCTCCGCTTAATTCGGATTGTTTCTCTTCCACGATTGCGGGCTCTGTTTCATCTTCAATAGCCTGCTCGATATTTTCTTCCTGTTTTTGGACATCTTCAACAATAGTGTCATTAAATAAATGGGATATTCCCAATTTATTCATGTAAAAGTAATCATCTTTTTTATTTTTCTGTTCTTTTGAAGAAAAGTCTACATTGGAAACCTCTTTCACCGAAATATCTTCCGGGATTTCAACCGATTCTGCTTTTTCTTCTTTTTTTGTTTCGGTTATATCATTACTAATTTCTTCAATTTCTTCCGGTTTATGGATTTCTTCCGGGATCACTACATTTTCCGTTTCCGTAGTCTCATTCTGAGCCGGTTCTTCTTCTCTCTCTTGTGTGATCTCCGGTTTTTCAGCTGTTCCCGGCTGCTCTAAAAAAGTTTTTATAAGTTCTCTGTGAGTGGAATAGACCGATACTTTTTCTATTTCCTTTTCTATTTCTTCCGGGGTGAAAAATTGTTTCCATTTCAGGTTAAGAATTTGAAACGATTGTACATAAGGATATTGGGTAAACGCATATTCAATACAATGCTTGTCTGAAAAGCGTATGTTTTCAGGGTTATTTAAAAGTTGTATGATTCTGTCATTATACATATTACCAATCTGCTACTATTGCTGTAAAAATCTGATCTATGATTCTTTGATTTATTTTCTGTGCCAATTCGTCCTGAATGTTAATCAATAATTCCGTGCTTGAATAGTCTTCATAGTCGGAAAAGGTTCTTTCGAAACTTTTTTCGGGTTGTACTTTATTTTCATACCTTACGGCAACCGTTATGGTTAATCTGTTCTGGGTTGCTTCATCCGAGCCACTCCGAATGCTCACGGGATTTGTAGAAAAATCGGTTATTTCTCCTTCCAGAAGAATATCCGGATCAATTTTTGTTTCCTGTAATCGGGTTCTTTGATTGAACCTGTTTTGCAGGGATGTGGTAAAATCCACGCTCAAATTCGGACTCTGATAAGCGGAATAATTAGGAAAAGACCGTATTTCAAGGGTTTTTATGCCGGGATCCAAGGAAGATCCCGTAAATGAATAACATCCTGACAAAGCCAGTGTCAGCATCCCTAAAACAGCTCCTATTCCCTTACTCTTCAATGTCATATTGTTTTATTTTTCGGTATAACGTCCTCTCTGAAATGCCTAATTCTCTTGCAGCTAACTTACGTTTTCCATTATATTTATCTAAAGCTTTTCTGATTAATTCTTCTTCCTTTTTTTGTAAAGATAACGATTCTGATTGACTTGATATGTCTTCATATTCGTAATCATCTACATCCTGATGGTAATTATCAACGGTTGTTACTGTTGATACACTTGATTTTTCATCGTAATATACCAACGATTCACCGGTTTTAGAAATATCGTGATCTTTATAAATTCTTTGAAAAAGATCTTTCTCATTAGTCGTCAAACCGATATCTCCTTTATTTTTTATTAAATTCAGAGTTAATGCCTTTAAATCATTCAAGTCTTTTTTCATGTCAAAAAGAAATTTATACAATATTTCTCTTTCACTGGAAAAATCCGATTTGTTTTCATTTTGTCCTGAAATATTTATCAGAGAAGTTGTCTGTGGAACATCTCTGAGGTATTCTTTCACTCGGTCTAAAGAAAGTTCGCGTTTCGTTTCAACCACCGTAACCTGCTCGGTGAAATTCCTCAACTGACGAATATTCCCGGGCCAGTAATATTGCTGGATGTGGCTCATTGCTTCGTCTGACAGGTGAATTGAAGGCATTCTGTATTTTTCTGAAAAGTCTATGGCAAATTTTCTAAACAATAAAGGAATGTCGTCTTTTCTTTCACGTAATGCCGGAATGTCAATCTGAACCGTATTCAGCCTATAATATAAATCTTCTCTGAATTTTCCTTTATGTATTGCATCCAGAAGGTTGATATTGGTTGCCGCAACAATTCGAACGTTGGTTTTCTGAATATTGGAAGAGCCCACTTTCATAAATTCTCCGCTTTCCAATACCCGTAACAAACGAACCTGAGTTTGTAATGGTAATTCTCCTACTTCGTCTAAAAAAATAGTTCCTCCGTCGGCTACTTCAAAATAACCTTTCCTCATCTTATCCGCTCCTGTAAAAGCTCCCTTTTCATGTCCGAAAAGTTCGGAATCTATGGTTCCTTCCGGTATTGCACCACAATTCACGGCAATGTACTGCTTGTGTTTTTTTGGTGACAGATTATGAATAATTTTCGGAATAAACTCTTTTCCTACTCCGCTTTCTCCTATTACCAATACGGAAATCTCCGTAGGCGCTACCTGCATTGCCTTCTCCAGCGCTCTGTTTAGCGCTATATTATTTCCTATTATTCCAAACCGTTGTTTTATAGTTTGTAATGAATCCATGGTGTTCTGTTTAAACTATTTCACCTATTAATGTGGCTGAGGTACAGTCTTTAATCCAGACCTTCACAAAGTCACCGATCTTCGTGTTTTCCGTTTTCGGAAATACAGCCACCGCATTTTGGGATATTCTTCCATACCATTGCTTTTCACTTTTTTTACTGGTTCCTTCGATCAATACTTCATGTACCTTTTGTGTGTAAGACCGCATTCTTTCTAATGATAATTTTTGCTGGAGATCTATGATCTCCGTCAACCGTCTCTTTTTAATCTCCACAGGAACATCGTCCTTCATATTTTTATGGGCAGGAGTTCCGGGGCGTTCCGAGTAGGCAAACATGTACCCGAAGTCATATTTTGCATATTCCATCAGGCTCAGGGTGTCTTTATGTTCTTCTTCGGTCTCTCCGCAAAATCCTGAGATCATATCATGGGAAATGGCACAATCGGGGATAATTTTCTTAATTTTATCCAGTAATTCCATGTATTCTTCCCGGGTGTGCCGGCGGTTCATTCTTTGTAATACGGCGGTATTTCCGCTTTGAACGGGAAGGTGAATATATTTGCATATATTTTCATGTTTTGCCATCACATGAAGTACTTCTTCATGCATATCCTGAGGATTGGATGTTGAAAAACGGATCCTTGCTCCTGAACAGGCGGTTGCCACTAAGTCTAAAAGCTGTGCAAAATCTACGGCTGTAGCTTTTTGTAACTCACCGGCTTTGTAAAAATCTTTTTTAGGTCCTCCTCCATACCATAAATAGCTGTCTACATTTTGACCTAAAAGAGTTATCTCCTTATAGCCGTTCTCTACTAATTCCCGACACTCCTTTAAAATAGAATGCGGGTCTCTGCTCCTTTCTCTCCCCCGGGTAAACGGCACTACGCAAAAGGTACACATATTGTCGCACCCTCTTGTGATCGACACAAAAGCGGTTACTCCGTTTCCGCCTAACCGGACAGGGCTTATGTCTGCATACGTTTCTTCTTTTGATAACAATACATTGATAGCGCTTCTACCGTCTTCCGTATCTTTCAACAAATTGGGCAGATCCCGGTATGCATCGGGGCCTACTACCAGATCCACCAAATGCTCTTCTTCCAGAAATTTTGTCTTTAACCGTTCTGCCATGCAGCCTAAAACTCCAATAACCAAATACGGCTTTTGTTTTTTTACCGTATTGAATTGTGAAAGTCTTTTTCTTATGGTTTGTTCAGCCTTTTCCCGTATAGAACAAGTGTTAAGAAGAATCAGGTCTGCTTCTTCGGGTTGGGTCGTGGTATTGTATCCTTCGTTGTGAAGTATTGAAGCAACCACCTCACTATCGGAAAAATTCATCTGACAACCATAACTTTCCAGAAATAGCTTCTTTACATTTTTAGTGATTCCTTTTTGCACTAATACCTCTCCCTGACGCTTCTCTATAATTTCTTTTTCCATATTGCGGTCATTCTGAACCATTGAAGATATTTCAAATCAAAAAATAAATAATATGCAAAGATAGAAATTTATATGCCAAGATGACAGATTATTGTTTTAAATATTTCATAAAAATATCCTTATTTTCCCCATGCTGTGTGTTTAACATATTTGTGATATGGCTTTATACAGGTCTCTCCCTTAGGGCAAAAAGTTCAAACACAGCCTGCAAAATTTAAATTTTTTCATTTCCGGGCTTTTGCGCATCCTGCTGTTCTTTAGCGGATTTATGCTCTCCGGTAAATATTCCGGCTATGGGAATCTTCGTTCCGGTTTTCTTCCATCGGGAAAAAATGTCTAATTTTGTAGAACCAAAAATAACCTTGACGGCATAAAAAAGTAATGAATACTACAAATAAACTTTGGATTTTTCAATCAAACAGAATTCTCACTCCTGTTGAAGAACAGGATATATCTCAAATTCTTTCCGGTTTTCTACAATCCTGGGCTGCTCATGGAGCGGATCTGAAATCTGAATTTCAAATCCTTGAACATAAATTTATCGTTATACATGTAGATGAAAATCAGACGAAAGCTACCGGTTGTTCCATAGACAGCCTCAATCAATGTATACGAAAAATTGATGCCCTATACGGGTTGGATCTACTAAACCGGCTGTGGGTAAGCTTTGAACCAAAAGAAGGTATAATTGAGACATTACCCATAGATACCTTTAAAGAAAAGGTAAAATCCGCACAGATCTCGCCCGATACGTATGTTTATAACTTATCCGTATGCACTCTCGAAGAATTTAAAGAAAAATTCCGACAGCCTCTGAAAGAAAGCTGGGCAGGAATTTACCTGTGATTCTTTTATTTAGACCCAACGCATAACTCCGGGAACGGATATTCTTTATCTGTTCTTTTTTATTTGTTTTCCACCGCATAACGGTGAAAAATCCTCTCAAAAAATCAATGACGGCAATGAGGCTTATTTTCGTATATTTGAAATACTTAAAAACCGCAATTAATGTTGTCAACCATTCCTTTAAGGCAGATCTTATTTCTTGATTTAGAAACTGTTCCTCAGTATGAGCATTGGAATGAAGTTCCCGAACGGACAAAGATTCTCTGGGAAAAGAAAACTCAATTTCAAAGGAAAGAAGAAATCTCTCCCGAGCAGTATTATTATGAACGTAGTGGAATCCTTTCGGAATTTGGCAAAATTGTCTGTCTGTCCTGCGGATTGGTCATTGAAGATAAAAAAATCCGTATTAAAAGCTTTTACGGAAATGATGAAATCCGAATACTACGGGATTTTAACGATCTATTAAAATCAAACTATTTCCCGCCCAATTTATTATTGTGTGCCCATAATGGAAAGGAGTTTGATTTTCCTTATCTGGCAAGGCGGATGGTAATTCATCAGATAGAGCTTCCGCGGATATTACAGATACAGGGACGAAAACCCTGGGAAATTCCCCATCTGGACACTCTGGACTTGTGGAAGTTCGGAGATTTTAAACACTATACCTCTTTGGATTTACTGGCATACGTTTTTAATTTACCCTCTCCTAAAAGTGAAATGGAAGGCAGCGAGGTCTCCAAAGTATATTATCAGGATAAAAACATGGAGAAAATCAAAATGTATTGTGAAAATGATGTTGTTACCCTTATCAATATTTTTCGTAAGATGAGATACGAATCCCCTCTGGAAAGAGAATGAAAAATTTCGAAGGAATATAAAAATCAGTTTTTTATCTTCGAAAGAGTTTGCTTAACAATATGAGCGGCCGTTTGATAATTGGCAATCGCTTCTTTCTTTATGGTCTGATTGATCTCTTCCGTTTTAACCAATTCATTACGCTGCGTTATTTCATATTGTTCCGCTTTCTTATCGGGAGTCAATACCAGCAGCGTATTGTTTTTCATATATCCTAACTTTTGATATGTTGCCACCAGTGCTCTTGGGGCATATTCAGGACTGTCAATATCCTGCCCGTAAAAATGAGAAGTATAAGAAAAATGTAATTTTCCGAATATTGTAGGCATTATATCAATCTGAGAGGCTAAAAGGTTTACTTTTTTCGGCTGAATGAATCCCGGTGCATATATGATGCCCGGTATATGATATTTTTCTAAAGCTAAGGAAGCCTCTGTCTTTCCGGTATCGGCACAATGATTTGCCACAAAAGCAAATATTGTGTTGGAAAACCAAGAATGTTTTTTGGCTTCTTCCACAAATCTGCCAATGGCATAATCCGTATATTTTACCCCGCCTTTGAGTGATCTACGATCATCGGAAATGTCAATTTTACCATCCGGATACATAAACGGACGATGATTGCTGACGGTCATAATGTGCCCAAAGAAAGGAGTTCCCTTTTTTTCATTTAAGTCAAAAATCTGTATGGCTTTATTGAACACATCTTCATCACGTACCCTGGGACTGTTGGCAAAAGTTATTTTTCCCTGACCGAAGGTCCGGGGAGTTATTATCTGATATCCTTTACGGCTAAAAAAGGTTTCCATCGTATTAAGAGATTGGTGTCCGCCATAAAAAAACTGAACGGAATATCCTTTTTGTTTAAATAAATACCCTGTTGAAAGTAATTGGTTATGATTATTTCTTTTGACCAGACTTTTTCCGGGCAATGGCGGAAGACAAAGAGTTACCGCTTCCAATCCCCTTTCAGTTCGGTCTCCCGTTGCGTACAGGTTCGTGAAAAACATTCCTTCATTTGCCAGCTTATCCATATTGGGAGTAAGATTGTTCGTGTTTCCAAAATGCTTCATAAAATGGGCGCTCATACTTTCAATCGAAACTAAAACCACATTTTTTCTGATTTCCGGAACCGTATCTCTTACGGTCTTCGTATACTCATTTTTCGACCGTTTGCTGCCATATTCTTTGTTTAGTATGGAGAACGCTTTTTCAACAGGAATCTTGATGTAATGTTGATCGTAATCTAACGGGCTGTTCATATAAGCCTTATAAAATTTATGCACTCCGTTTGCCTGAAGTTCATGGACGAAAGTTTCCTCCGAAGTTTCCTGTTTCTCATTGAATCCTAATAAAAAAACGGCTCCTGCCAACATCAGGAGATAAATACAGCTTCCGATTATTTTTGTTCTGATGCTAGGGAAAAAAGTGAAATCCTTCCGGGATCTTTTTACAAAAAACAAGGTAACAAGAACAGAGATTAACAAAAGAACGGAAAACAGAGGAATGACAGGATAAAACATCATGGTGTTTTTCATAATCTTATTTACGTAAATCAGATAATCTACAGAAATAACGTTATATCGGGAGCCAAACTCATTCCAAAATAAAAATTCACCGACGGCATTATGAATAATAAGAAACACATAAAGAAAAAAGACAAAACAATACATGGAATATCTCCAGTTTTGTCTTATTTTAGGGATGAATAACAGCAACGCAAAAGAAACCGCTTTTATCACTACAAAACTTCTGACAGCAACAGAAACTACGATCCCATAATCATCGAATATCGTCTTGAAAAAGAACAGATAACACAGCAATCCCACAAAACCTCCCAAGATTATATATCCCTGGGGAAATTTATACTTTGAATCGGAGATAAAAATCAGATACAGCCATAAAAAAATAAAAAGTATCACCGATACACAAAAATCATTTACAGCTCCGAGCAAAAAGATCTTCACATAATCAATTGTGGAAAAATACCCGTTGGTCACCGGTAAAAAAAGTAGAACAGTTCGTAAAATCAATCCGACTAAAACATAAAATATCAAAATTTTAATGCCGGAAGCTAGTTGCTTTTTCATAGTTCTTTGTGTTAATGTCTCAATCTCAGGCAAAAAATACATACTTTTTCAATCAAACTTAACTTCATTTAATGTAACTTGCGCTGTTTATATTGTGATAAAAATAATGAAAAAAATATCTGTTTTTTTTATTTTGTTTTTCAACCCGCTTTTTTGCCAATATATTCAAATAGATGACGATTATCCGGTGCAGGAACTTGTCGAAAAAGTTTTAATAAACACCCCTTGTGCATCAGTATCTAATATAACGGTAAAAGGAGCCTCTTTTTATAATGAGGAACAAAGTTATGGTTATTTTTTCAAAGGAAATAGTAATTTTCCTTTTCAGGATGGTATTATTCTTGCTACAGGAAGGGCAAAATCCGCTCCCGGACCTAATTTATCCCCGCCTCCTACAAGCGAGGGAAATAGTTCATGGAAAGGAGACAGCGATCTGGAGCAGGCATTGCAAATAGCCAACTCACACAACGCCACCATTATAGAATTCGATTTCACTCCTATTGCAAACAAACTCAGCTTTGATTATATTTTCGCATCGGAACAATACCTTAGGGATCAGGATTCCGGAAGCTGCGCTTACACTGATGGATTTGCATTTTTATTAAAAGAAAAAAATTCTTCCGAACCCTATAAAAATCTTGCCGTATTACCGGGGACATCCATTCCTGTACGTTCCAATACCGTAGTGGGAGACGGTGGACGATGCACCGCCGTAAATCAGCAATATTTCGGATATTATAATTATAATAACAGTGCGGTTTCCTATAACGGGCAAACTTCTGTCCTGACCGCTCAGGCAAATGTAACTCCGGGTGTGGTCTACCATATCAAACTGGTAATCGCAGATCAGGGAAATCCTCTGTACGACTCTGCCATTTTTCTGAAAGGAGGAAGTTTTCGGGCAGAAACAGATTTGGGAGAAGACCGGCTTTTAGAAAACGGTAATCCTCTGTGCGGACAGGAAACCGTAACACTAAACGCTTATCAGCCGGGTGCGTCTTCTTTCCAATGGTTTAAAAACGGGGTTCCCATTACAGGAGAAACCGAGTCCACTTTTACCATCACTCCCCAATCGGGATCGGGAACCTATTCCGTAGAAGTGATCCTGTCGGGAAGCTCCTGTATTTCCTCAGGAGAAATCCGGATAGAATATTCTCCCTTTCCACAGGTTAACAATACTTCCCTGAAAAAATGCGATTATGACAATGACGGAAAAGTTTTCTTTAACCTGAATAACGCTAAATCCGCCATTATTTCAAATCCGGAAGAGTTTAATTTTCTTTTTTATAATAAAAATCCGGAAACCGATCCGAGTGCTTCCCTAATCGCCAATCCTTCCAATTATCAGAATTCCGTCAATTCGGAAACCGTTTTCGTCAAAATAATTAATGAACACAATTGTCATGCTATTGCTGAAATTCTGCTGGAAACGGGTTCTTCGTCTATTTCAGAAACTGTTTCTTTAAGTTCCTGTGATACAAAAGGGGATGGAACCGCCTCTTTCAACGTAGAACAGGACTTTCTCAATGTGAAATTTTTCTTTTCTCTATCGGAATTAGAACTGGGAGAAAATCCCATACCTTCTACTTTTATTTCGGGTAATACCACCATTTATGGCGTTTTTTATGATTCCTCCCTGTGCGGAAAAGTACTGCAAGTACATGTAACGGTACTTCCCTATGCCGGAAAGGATGTGGAGGAAAAAATTTCTGTCTGCCCCGGAAGCATTTCCCCTGACACTCCTCTCACCCTCACTGCTATTCCGGGATATTCCTCCTATATGTGGAATACGGGGGAAACAACCGATTTTCTCGTAGTTTCAAAAGCAGGAACTTATTCTGTGAAAATCTTCTCCAATGAGGGGTGCAGTTTCACCCAGACTTTTATTATAACCCATAGTACGGTTCCAAAAATTACGCAAATAATTGCAGACGGTTCCACTTTGACGGCGGTAACGGACATTGAAGGAAATTTTGAGTTTTCCCTTGACGGAATCCACTGGCAAAATTCTCCTTTTTTTACACAACTGTCTTCAGGAACGTATACAATACAAGTAAGAACTTCGGATTCGCAATGTTTAGGAGAATCCGGGCAAGCCGTAATTTTCTTTATTCCTAATTTTTTCTCCCCCAACGGCGACGGTATTAACGACACCTGGAATATTTCGGGCTTTGATATTTATCCTGAAGCCCGTATTAAAATTTTCAATCGTTATGGAAAATTACTGTTTGACCAAAAACCCGACGGAAAGTTGTTTCAATGGAATGGAAAGATCAACGGAAGTATTCTTTCTCAGGGGACATACTGGTACATAATAAAACTGAATAATCAGCAAATCCTCACCGGATGGTTTCTAGTGAAAAACTATAATCAGTTATAGATTTTCATTAAAAAAGAGACCAAATTTTATGTTTTTTGATCTCTTTTTGTTTAACTCAATTCAATATTTAGTTGCATCTAAGAGTCTGTTTAAATTTTATTCAAATATTTATTTTTAGTTTCTAATTATATTTTGCATTCTTTTTAAGCTCTTTTGAGCGTCTTTTTCTCTTTTTCTTCTTGATTTAGCCCGCTAAATCTTCTAATAAAAAGCAAAAAATCCATCGCAAAAATAGCAATAAAAAATAATCGCAATAAAATTAAAACAGGCTTTTAATCGGCGGTAAAAAAAAAACTTTCTGTTTTTTTGTTTTTCATACCTTTGTTTTTTCATGATAACGATTTTCTTTAAAAAAAATTATGAATTTCGGTTTAGTAGGTAAAAATATTTCGTATTCTTTCTCACAAAAATACTTTACTCAAAAGTTTATTTCTTTAGGATTAAGCAATTACTCTTATGAGGTGTTCGATATACAGAATACGAATGAACTTCCGGATCTATTTAAACTTCCGAATCTGGCAGGGTTTAATGTTACCATTCCTTATAAGCAGGACATCATGGGTTTATTAGATGAACTGAGTCCTGAAGCAGAAAAAATAGGGGCCGTAAATACGGTGAAAATCCACAACGGAAAGAAAAAAGGATTTAACACGGATGCCACGGGTTTTAAAGATTCGTTGCTTCCTCTGCTGGAAACACAGCACACTTCCGCTCTGGTCCTAGGAAGCGGCGGAGCTTCTAAAGCGGTTACCTACATATTGGAACAGTTAGGAATCCGTTATACGGTTATATCACGAAAGGGTGAGAATAGTTACGATTCCCTGAATCGGGAGATAGTTTCTTCCAATTTTCTGTTAATCAACACAACGCCTGTAGGAACTTTTCCTAAGGTGGAAGATTCTCCTCCTTTTCCCTTGGAATTCATAACGTCTCAACATTTGGTTTATGATTTAATCTATAATCCGGAGGAAACGAAATTTTTACGGCTGGCAAAGGAAAGAGGAGCCAAAACCAAAAACGGATTGGAAATGCTCCACTTGCAGGCAGAAGCTGCCTGGAATATCTGGAATGATCAGGATTAGTTATCTTTTCTTTCAAATAAGTTTATGGACGCCTGAGCCTTTGGAAATATAGTCATATCTGCAATCTGAACGTGATCCGGGCGGGATATGGCAAAATAGATGGCATCGGCAATATCTTCCGCAACCAAAGGTTCAAATCCCTGATATACGGAATCCGCCTTTTTCGTATCTCCTTTAAACCTAACTAAGGAAAACTCCGTTTCTACCGCTCCCGGAGCTATATTGGTGACTTTTATCCCCTGAGACAGCAGATCCATTCTCATTCCTTTACTTAGGGCTTCCACCGCATGTTTGGTGGCACAATAAACAGAACCTCCCGGATAGACTTCTTTTCCTGCTATGGAACCTACATTTACAATATGTCCGGATGTGTTTTCAATCAGAAGGGGAATAACAGCTTTGGAAACATTTAAAAGCCCTTTGACATTGGAATTGATCATGGCGTCAAAATCATCCTGAGAAGCATCCTGAAACAGATCTAATCCGTGAGCATTTCCGGCATTGTTCACTACCAGATTTAATGCTTTCTTCCATTCTTCGGGCAAGCTGTTGATTGCTGAAAACACGGCTTCTCTGTCGCTTACATCGAATAAAAGAGTAATGACCTTAACCGATTTTTCCAGTTCTTTTTTTACTTCTTCCAGCTTTTCTTTTCTCCGTCCGCAAAGAATCAGGTCGATTCCGTTTTTAGCGAATATTTCCGCTGTTGCCCGACCTATTCCTGAAGTTGCTCCTGTAATTAGTGCTGTTTTTTGGGTATTCATCTTTTTTATGGTAAAAATACGAAATGTAATAAAAAAAGCTATCTAAAAAGATAGCTTTTTTATGGTTATATATAATTTTTGATCTTACTCGGGATAATTTTCTATTATCTTTTAATTAATATCTGCAATTTTAATATCATCTAACCGTATTCCTACCGTATTCAATTCCGCTGTGGTGGAAAATTCAAGGGTTATGGGAGAGGAAGATGGTATATCAGGTATTGAGACACCCCTATACCCACTGTTTGATACGGTCAATGGAGGAATTGTTAGATCTACGCCATTACACTTCACCTTTAAAATATTCACATTGGAAGCAGCAGAATTATTGGTTCTTATGCTATATGATAATCTGATTTTGGAATGACCGTCAGTGTTAATCCCCGTTATAACCAGAGAAGACTCTTTGCCGGCAGGGAACCATACGTGGCTGCCTAAAGCAGCTGTAGACCTTACGTCTGCATTTCCGAAAGGATCGCTATATTTTACAGAAGCGCCCCCGTCAAAGCCTATAACATCTGCTATTTTTGGCCAGGGACTTGACAAGGAAGAACCATCAGATTTTTGACAGTTTGTAAAGGTTTCTTTAAAAAATCCTTCCGGCGGAATCGGCGGGGTCGAATAATCCTCATTATCTACACAAGAGATAAGTGAAGAAAATCCTAAGATCCCAACCATAAAATATATGAATAGTTGTTTTATTTTCATTTTTATTATCTTTAAATTATTTGACCTCTGCAATTTTAATATTATCTAATCTTATTCCTACCGTATTCAAATCCACTGTGGTGGAAAATTCAAGGGTTAGAGAAGGAGAAGACGGTATATTATCAATTTCGACTGTCACATAACCACTGTTTGTCATTGTCAATGAAGGAGGAATTGTTAAATCTACGCCATTACACTTCACCTTTAAAATATCTGCCTTGGAAACATTAGGGTAATTGGTTCTTATACTATATGATAATTTAAGTTTGGAATGACCGGTAGTGTTAATTCCGGTTATAACCAAAGAAGAATTTCTGTTGGCAGGGAACCATGCGTGGTTATTAATGGAAGACGTAAACCTTACATCCGTGTATCCGGTAGGATCGCTATATTTTACAAGAGCGCCCCCGTCAAAGCCTACAATATTTGCTATTTTTGCCCAAGGACTTGACAAGGAAGAACCATCGGATTTTTTACAATTTGTAAAGGTTTCTTCAAACACAGGAGTATCAAATTTCACATCGTCAATAGTCCGTATCAGAAACTGATATATTTTATCAGTTCCTTTGTCATATCTTGTCACAACTCCCCGCACTTTTCCTTTTCCTGAAGGAATTTTATATCCTGCAAAATTTGCATAATTACTAACTCTTGCTGTAAAAGCAGCTATATTGACGCTGTTAACCTGATTATCAGTATTAGCATCTCCGCGTACAAAAGTAGAACCTGCATCGTTGAATGATACTTCACTGATCTCTGCCAAAGTACACAAATAGGCTTCATTGCCCTTTACATCATCCACAGTTAGCGGTTTCCCCGAAGAATTTGTTTTTATAACCAGATCTTCTTCATCTTTTTTATCTTTTCCCAAAATAATATTAGATGCCATTACATTAGGAGGTATTTGATCCACTATATACTTTGTAGACTGTGTAGGTTTCATACCGATCTGTACCATACCGTTCTGCTTTCCATAATACAACCCCTCTAATTTCACGTATATTTTAGCCCCTAAAGGATAATGGGTGTATATGTTGGATTCGTTTATACTTAACATTACTCCTTTTTTTCCATCATCAGTGACAATAAATAAATTTTTATAAACATTGCCTCCCTGATCCGTTGAAATCACATAGCCTTCTAAAATTGCTCCTTTAGCGAAAGTGATAGATTCCGGAACGGTGTCGTTTACTAGTCCTGTATAAGTAGGAGCGGTTGCATGAACCTGTGGAATAGTTATAGTAGGGATCAGTACTTCCCCCTCATTTTTAGTGGGTTCATTATAATCATCATCATGAACACAAGCCATAAAGGAAAGTGATATGACGAATAATATCATTATTCTTTGAATTATTTTTGTTATTTTCATGGGTAAAATTTTTTTTTCTTATTTAAAATCTAAAGTATACATTAAAAAAATAGGTTCTTCCTTTGTCATAATACAATTTGTGTCCAAAAAGAGGATTTTCCCGTGCCTGATCTGCTGCTAACTGGGTATAGTTGGCATATCGTCCCTGTTCGAAAGATCCTGTGACCAATTTTCTGTTGTTTAATACGTTATTAACGGAAGCACTTACCCCTATATTGTATTTTCCAAAACGGAAGGTCTTTCCAATATTGGCATTCAACATAAACACATCCTGATATTGTTTTTGTTTCAGTGCCTTTTTTACACTTTCCTCAGTAACTCCCGAATAAACACTGTCCGGATCATTAACATCTGCCAATATAAAATTCATAGTTCTGGATAAGGCGGAGATGTCGGAATAGATGTCTTGTAAAAAGTTCCCGGAAACTCCGACCCACCAATATTTAGGAGAACTGTACCGTAATCCCAATGAATATCCTTTTTGCGGAGTTCCTGTGATCTTATAATCTTTGATATATGCTTTTCCGTAATCGTGCAATCCGGGAGAAGCATCGCTTAAGATATATAAATTAGGATTATCTGCATAAGTATATTGCCCTACCGCGGCAATTCCGCTCAACGTTAATGTGGGTGAAATTTTCCAGTCAATTCCAAACTCAGCGCCTAAATAATCTTTCTCAACTCCGGTTAACACTTCCGAAATAAAAGCATCTGCCGTTCCGTCAAGACCAACTCCCTGTGAATAATAACGGGATATTTCCACAGCATCTTGAATTTTTGTATAATACCCTGTTGCACGTGCTTTGACAGAAGGAGCCCTTAATATGTAAGAAATGTCACTGGCATTGATTTTCTGATTGGTTAAATCCGGTGCAACCGTATTATCCAATCTTGGATTGGCAAATATCTCATTTAAAGTAGGGGCAGATTCATAATATCCGGTATTTAAGGCAATAAAGTTTCTTCCGTTAATTTTATAGGTAATACCTGTTTTAAATCCCAGCTCCAGAAAATTTTCCTTGCCGCTTTTTCCATAAGAGTTATCGGCATACAATCCGTGTTTGAATTGCCCGTCGCGATACGATTCATTCCAGCCTACTAAAACAGAAAACGCAACATCCCAACGATTTATATTGACTCTTGTCGTAGCGTTTGCCGTTACTTCCTGCTTGTATAATTTATAATAGTATTCCGTCTTATCGCCTTTTCTGGCAACACTGCCGGGTCTCATGATATTGTAATCGTCAATAGAAGTATCCGATCCGTCTCCGTTTAAAAAATAATTTTTATTGACTACAAAATCGGCGCCTAACAGATCGTTAACTTCTCTATAATTGTCAGAAGCTAAATTTTGGTAATTTACATTAAAGAAAAACTTCCAATTATCTGTAAATCGTGTTTGTAAATGAGTTGCCGCATTAAAAGTCTTATCTTCTATAACGTCGTCTACCAGAAAATATGAGGCTCTTTTCCCGACTTCTCCCGTGTATGGGTCTGTATAGTAGGGAGCATTATAATTTGTGTTGTATAATCTATCCCAGTTTACCTGTGTGATAGAGGTATCATTGCTTTTCCATGCGTTTAGGAGATATTCCGCCTCGGACTCATTACCGGAATTTAACCAGTAGCTGGGTAAATTTTTATAATAAATAGGGGAAGGATTATCCGCCTCAAATCTGTTTAAACGAGAACTTTTATTATACCCGAACTGATACGAAGCCGTAGTGGTTAACTTAGTTTTGTCACTAATGTCCCAATAGTGAGACAGCATGAATATAGGTTCAAAAATTCTTTTAACCCGTTCGCTTCTTTTTTCTCCATCCTGCCATCCCCAATACGCATTGTAATTTTTACCTCTTAGATCGTATACTTCCTGAGTATTCGGACTTGAGCCGGTTTTTCGGCTGGGAGCGCCAAAGGCGGTCAGGTTTATTCTGTGCCTATCGGAAAGTTTCTTTTCAATAGCGGCAAAATAAGCATACGAATCGTTATAGGTTCCGTCAGTCACTCCTTCCTCCATCCATCTTCTGGAACCAGAAACCGTAAAAGCCCATCCTGAAGGCAGCATCCCTGTGGAATACGTAGCCATTACCCGATTCTGATACGTGCGGTTCGTAAATGAATACGAAAGATTTAATCCTTTTCGGTAGCTGGAAGCACGAGTGTCGTAATAAGTCGTACCGCCCGGGTCACTAAAGGAATAATCGGATAGGGCGTTGTTCTCCGCCAATTCATACGGATACCTCACAACATTGTTCAGCCCTCCCCAGTTACCGAAATCGGGTCTTCCCGTATGGCTCTTGGCCATTGGAATCCCATTGAACATAATGTTATTGTACCGGTTATCCATTCCTCTCACCCTAAACCAGTAAGCGCCTAATTCAAAGGCTGCGGCTCGGGAGAAAACATCCCGGGAAGATTGTAACAAACCTATTCCCGTTTGCCCTATGGTAGATCCCTCATCCGTAGACAGATCATCATCTGTTAGGGTAATAACTCCTACACTTAATGAAGACGGGTTGTACTCTAACTTAATTTCCCCCAAATCCTTTTTCAATTCATCGGAAGAAACTGCAAAAGTAAACGTAACAGGATCGTATCCGGATTTATTTACAGTTATAAGAAAAGATCCCGCAGGAACATCCCTAAACTGAAAATATCCTACACGATCTGATTTTGTTTGTATTGCCCGGTCTTCCCCTAAGCTTATGGTAGCCTGGTCTAATGGTTTACCTCCTTCTCCTTTGAGATAACCAAAAACCATTGTTTGTGCGAATGCTATCTGATAAAAGAGTATTATCAGACAGCTCAGCCTAAATTTAATCATGTTTTGTAATTTTTGTTTAACTTGTCTCAGCAAATGTAATTATTTCTATTTACTTTTGTGGTAACAAAAATTACAATTATGAGAGGTTTATTGACAAAAATCATTTTTTTGAGCTTTTTTGTTGCCATTTCCACAGAAATTAAGGCTCAGAAAAGTTACAGAGCAGCAACAATTATGTTTTATAATGTCGAGAATTTGTACGATACGATCAAGTCTGCAGACATTATTAACGGAGCGTTATCCCCCCACAATCCGAAATATCAGATCAGCATTCCGGAAGACAGTGCGCTAGCCTCAGGACTGGATATTTATAAGGCAGAACTGACCTTTGAAAAGTTAAAAGGCAAACATGTGGTGAGGACACACATCCTTACGGACGAATTCTATTATAAAGGCACCAAATTATGGAATTCTAAAAAATATCATGAAAAATTAACCAATCTTTCCAAGGTTATATCCGATATAGGAAGATCCGAGACCAAAGTTTCACCTGCCATTATCGGTTTATGTGAAATTGAAAATGAAAGAGTTGTTCAGGATCTATGTAAGGAATTAGGGAAAAGAGGAGGTACTTACGGATTTGCCCATCTGAATTCATTTGATGCCCGCGGAGTAGACGTGGGATTGCTATATGACAAAACACGGTTTACGCTTACAAGCCAGCAAAGGCTGCCCATTATTATCATCAGCGATGAGGGGTATAGAGTTTATACCCGGGACATCTTACTGGTTGAAGGTCTTTTGGAAGGTGAAAAGATGTATTTTCTGGTAAATCACTGGCCTTCCCGGTCCGGAGGAGAGCAAAAAAGCCTTCCGAGAAGGATTGCAGCGGCAGAGGTTATGAAAAAAGCCATGGACAATATTCAGAAAGCAGATCCCAATGCGAAAATACTGGCAATGGGCGACTTCAATGACGACCCCAACAGCCCAAGCATCAAAGATGTATTAAATACGGTCTCAAAAAAGGAAAAGGTAAAAAGCAACACCTATTTTAATCCCGCAGAAGCGTTATTTAAAAACGGAATGGGTACTCTTGCCTATCAGGATTCTTTCAATTTCTTTGACCAGCAGATCATGTCTCCCGGCTTTGTGAAAAGTGAAGACAAAGGATACCATTTTTATAAGATGAATGTATTCTCCCCGCCTTATCTGGTAACTCAGGAAGGCCCTTATAAAGGATATCCTTTCCGATCTTTCTCAGGAAATAACTACACCCGGGGATATAGTGACCACTATCCGGTATACACTATCCTCATTAAAGAAATAGATTAGTTTTCTAATCGTCAGGTAAAAACCTTAGATCTTATTTTCTACAAATACGTCTAAGGTTTTTTTGTTTTTTCATTCGCTCCGGTTACAATATGCATTGCCCACCCGTAGCGCATCATCCTGTTAAATTAATTTTTAAGTTATTGATATTTTTGCCGAAGACAAATTTGTTCAAATATTGAATAGCGGTTAGTGTTGTAATTTTTCTCTTTGGATTAAATTTCCGTCATTTTTACGGTAGTTATTTTCGAACAAAATAAGGCGTTCTATAAATAAATATTCTTACTTATACCCCAAAATTAAGCAGCCTAGTGGGTAGAAAATAGTTTAATTTTCCCCATATGACATATAATTTTTTATATATATTCATAAAAATTTCATGATTTTTTCCAAACACCCCCTTTTTTATCTTATCTCTGTTAATTGGTAACTTTCAGATTTTGAATACCTTATAAGAATAATTAGCTTAATAATCAATATAAAATACTATTTTCTCCAATAATTATGAAATTTTTTACGATAAAACGTAAATTATTAATATTTTATTCTTATATTTGCTTTTGAATAAAGAGGAATTTCAAAAAAAACTGTCGATAACATTACAATGTGTAGACTCAGCAGCGTCCTTTTTAATCCTGCATTCCTCTTTATTTTTTTTTATTAATTAAAAAGAGTTTGTTATGGATACAACGAGAAGGAGATTCATTTCTACGCTTTTATTATCTTCAGCCGGATTATCGTTTTTTTTTTCGCTTTCCGCTGAAAGTTTACTGTTTAAAATTCTTCCAAAAAACAGTATTGATGTACCTAAAAAATTAAAAGAAGCCGCAGACTATAGGAAAAAAAATAATTTAAAAGCATCCGAACGGATCTATAAAGAAATTATCGCGCAAAAGCCGGATGAAATACGAGCATACGACGGTCTGAAAAAAATTATTCTCCAGAAAAATAACAACGACCTGAAAAAAGTATTGGATCTATACGCCTCAGGATTGAATAATAATCCCAAAAATACTGTTTTTTATGAACGCATGGCAACCCAGTATGCAGCCATAGCTCAGGGGAATAAAAAATTAGCCCGTCAGTTGGGAAATCCCTCCGATCTGCTGCAAAAAGCCATAAGTTATCTAGGTAAAGCCGATAACTTAACCCATAAAAATGTGCCTCTCTCTGCCCAATACAAAAAATTGCAGCAGAGAAGATCTTTAGGCGTGGCTTCTTCAAACATAAGAAAAAACAGAGAGTTTAAACAGCTCAAAAAACAAAATAAAGAAGAATTTAGAAAGAAATTCCTAAGTAGAGAAGGCGCCCGGATAGAACGCAATCTTATCCGGCTTACCGAAAAGGAGACCGACCGCCGAAGATCCTTACGAAAGCTTACTCATAAGGACATAAATACAAAAAGGACCAAACAAATTTCCAAATTATATGTAACTTCCATCAAGACGTTAAAGAAAAATAAAAATGTTCCGCAGGCAATAAAAAGATCCAAAGAGCTGTATAATTTCACTCAGGGTTCAGGAAATTCCCTGCATATGGTAAAAAGGCTGTGCAAACAATTCAACCGACCAGAAGAAGCAGAAGCGATCTTAAGAGATAACCATCAAAAACAAAATACGTTCTGGTCGGGGATCGCTCTTTTTGATGTGCTTATAGCCAAACATAAGAAATTGCAGACCCCTAATTTGGCGGAGGCGGAAAAACTTTTAAATGAAGCCGCTTCCAAAATAAAAAAACCTCAGGAAATTTTTGAACTGGAAACAAGAAAAGTAATTCACAATATTTATTCCGGATCTTCCGAAACCTATACGAATCTCATGGCTTTAGGAGATACGCTTGTCGGGATCTCCTCCACCCATACCATAGACCGGTTCAATTCCTTATGCGTATTGTATTACACCTCATTGAAGGAAAAAGAGAACGCAATAAAGGTTATTGACATAGCCTTGAACAATGATTCTTCGGAAACGGAACCCTATTCCATTTATGAAAAGGTAAAAATGGTAAATATGAACAGGGATGATACCAAACCCATACATAAAGAACAACTGTTAAAACTAAGAATTAAGATCAGTAATTCCATATAATAGAACAACAAAACCGTTTTGCTTATGAAAAGACTTGTATCACTACTGATGTTATCCGTTTTTTCTACGATAACTACAGCCCAGATAGCCATTACGGAAGTTTACTACAATACCCCTTATTCTGAAAGTAAGAAAAGAATTCCTTCCTCCAATACTTCCAATAAATATTCCGAGCATCATTTAGGAGAATTTATTGAATTGTATAACTATACCACGGAAGATATTCCGCTAAACGGCTGGTATTTAAGAGATAATGCGGGAGTCTATTATTTTCCCGCAGACGCTGTAATTAAATCCGGGGATTTTTTACTGGTGGCATATAAACCATTCGACAGCCAGTACCTTTATTTTCCCAAATTTTTCCCCAATACTAAAGGGCAGGAAACGAAAATTCTCTATCAGTTCAGGCTAGTGCTCAATAATCTTGGAGAAAAGGTGAAACTTTTTACTTCCGGAAATGGTTTACTTAAAGACGTTTTACCTAAAGATAAACCACCTCTCAGTACGGTATTGATAGACGTAGATAAAGTACAATGGGAAAACACAGGACTACTACCGTCCAACTATGATAAGAAATCGAGCATTGGAGACGGAAGCACTGCCAATTACAATATAAACTCTCTGCAAAGATCAGGAGAAAATTCCTACAACGAGAATAACAAAACCAATCCATTGACCGCCTTGTACAAACCTGCTATGGTAAACTATCAGGATGTTCCGTTGGTAAAGAATTTTCGTCGGAACAATTACGCCCGTCTTACCTGGTCGCAGTATGTAGACCGGATTCTAAAAAACACCTGTAATTATCCGGTTCCAATAACAGAACAATCCAATTCTTCCTATGTGCTGACCACGACCAAGCAGTGCTTTAAACACGATGCGGCGGGAAATATGGACGTAAAAGAGAATTGCTCTTCTACTACCACAAGCACAACTTCCTCCGCAGCGAACCTGCAGAACGACCCCGAACAGATCAAAAACCGGATAAAGATCTATCCTAACCCGGTTTCTTCCCTTGTCACCCTTACCTGGGACAACGAAGTAAACAACCTGATCTCACAGATGAAAATAGTCGCCTTAAACGGAGCCTATACTGTGTCCGTTCCCAAGAACGCGTCCGGTTACACGTTTACGGCAGACCTGACCTTACAGCCCAAAGGGATCTATGTTTTGATCATTACCCTAAACAGCGGACAAACCCTTTCCAAAAGTATTGTAAAAATATAATCTTTTCCATCTTATGAAAAAGCTTTTTCTTTTTGTATTCTATATTTCCTACAGCTGCTTATTTGCCCAGCAGATAACGGAAGAGATCATTCCCCTCTCCTATTACACCTCCAATCCGGGATCTACCTCTAATAAACCCAGCGGCAGCACTTCCTCTTCCGGGGTAGTTCCTACCATCTCAGCGGAGATGGAGGTAAACAGTATGGGAGCCTTGACCTATACCATACCGATAGAAGTATTTAAAGGGCTTAACGGTTTCCAGCCCAATGCAGCCCTTTCCTACAACAGCCAGTCGGGAAACGGGCAGGCCGGTTGGGGGTGGAATATCGTGGGTCTGTCCTTGATAACCCAGGGAGGAACCTCCAAGGAAATAGACGGCATTACCCGGGGAGCACAGCTCAACGGTTCCGATCCTTTTTATCTGGACGGACAAAGACTGATCAAAATTAACGAAACCACGTACGAAACTCAGGTTTTCTCCAAACTGAAAATTTCCAAAGGAACGGAAAGCGGTTATTCCTTTATTGTACAATATCCCGATGGAAAAATAGGAAAATACAAAGAGCTTGCGTATGGGCAACATTATATCTGTACTTTTATTGATGCATTGGAATATGAAATACATTATGAATATACCAAGGAATCCGGCATCACGTATATAAAAAGCATTTCTTACGGGGGAAAGACCGTAAGTGCAGATACGTATAAAATAGAATTTATTTTCAAAAAACGAAAATATCCTGTAGGATTTTATAAAAACGGAGAATCATTTACCAACGCAAACATTCTGTCCCAAATAAAAGTTTCTTCCACTTACGACGGAATCTACCGGAAATATACTCTGTATCATGAGCTGCTAAGCAATGAACAGGAACAACTAGGAACGGTAGAAGTGGAAAACGGGAAGGGGGAAAAACTGAAACCCCTGAAATTTACGTATAACACTACCCAAACGACGGAAATAAAAAAAAGAACATCTCCGAATAAAGGATTGTCAGATAATGTAAGATCTTTAGGAAGCATAGCCACAGGAGATTTTTACGGAAAGGGAAAAACCTATCCCATATTTGTTGAAAAAACCGCAAGCGGGTATAAAATTCTGGATTCGGAGAAAAAAACCTATATAAACCTCGTATCCGACGGCGACACCCAACTCTTTGCAGGAAAGACCCTTATCAATAATACGGTTACGGAAAACGATCAGCTGATAGCTTTAAATACAGCTTATTCCGGAGAATACGACAGGTATAATAACGCTTATTATATCCCAAAAATAAAGGCAACCATTTCTATAAAGGATCTGGTAACCGGACAGGTAAAGAATTTTTCTTTTAAAGCTTTGGGAAATTATTTTGGAAGTGATCTAAGGAATTGTACTCTGTACAATAAAACAACAGGAGAAATAGAATGCATCGGAAATAACAAATCCAAAGATATAGGCGCACATAATGTCGTGGTAACCGATCTCAATAACGACGGGCTTACGGATATGCTTATCAGGAATACACCGGAAGCATGTTTAAAAAAAGACGGAGGAAGCAGGTATACTGTTGTTAAGAACATTGATGTTGAACCCCATACCATTTGGGATGAACTTACCAATCCGTGTTTTGAAAGACCGAGCACTTTCTACTTTATCGAGCTGGGAAAACTCAGTACGGAAGGAGAGATCAACCCGGTGGTCTTCACCTCCGAGTCCGACCATCTCGGCACTCCGATAGAATTTGACGGAGATGGCATACCGGAGCTGATCTTTACCACTAACGACCAGTTTTCATACGAGCGGGCTAAGTATCCGGTTATGGAAGTGCTGAAAGTTAATACGGTGGATAAAACTCTGAAAAAAGCATATGCGACAGATATAAACAGTTATTATGACAGACCCGCTTTTTACGGAGATTTCAACGGCGACGGATTAACCGATTTTATTACCCCTCATAATGTCTATAATCTGGATCGGGGAGCCGGAGAAATTTGGGCACGAATGGCTCAGGAATCGCAGACCTGGTATCTGCATACCAACAAGGGTAATGGCTTTACGAGAACTTCTTTAGACCTGACAAAAGAAAAGATCACCTATTTAAAACCCTCCCAAAAAGATGTCATATCAACAAAAAGAAGATCAGATTGGGAAAAGTTCTGGTCAGGAAAAGGAGATGAACAAAAATATGAACATACCGAATATGGTACCTCCTTTGTTATTCCTACCGATTTTGACAACGACGGAAAAACAGACCTGATCTTTATCCGAAAATTTGCCAAATTCCGGATGGGAAATAGTTATCTGAATTCTTTTAGTCTCGAAAACTTGCTGAACGGCAGAGGAGCCAACGAGGTAAGTCTTTTGAAAGCCACTCCCCAAACAAACGGAAGCATCAAATTTGTAAAATTAAATACCGGTGACAAATTGTTTCTGGACGATATTAAGTTTTCTCCCATTTCCCTTTTAATGGGGAATACGGATTACAACCAGCTCAACACCTATAGATCGGGAGTTACCGTTTACGATCCGATAACGGGCATCAACACCGAAATAGAAATTAGTAACGACCATTTCACGGAAACCTATCTGAAAGCGGTCGACAACGGTTCGGGCGTGGTGCAGACCATAGAATACCGTCCTATGGAAAAAAATAAAAATACCCCTCAGGACCGGGTATATACCGCAACTAAGTCCGGGCTTTCCTATCCTTACTATGTCCATCAAAATCAGGGCAATCTGTATCTGGCATATAAGCTCAATACCC
Source organism: Flavobacteriaceae bacterium (assembly GCA_031276535.1). Lineage (GTDB taxonomy): Bacteria > Bacteroidota > Bacteroidia > Flavobacteriales > Weeksellaceae > Apibacter. Next base: position 3,565 of record JAISMV010000008.1, on the reverse strand, counting down.
TGTTCGACGGCAAGGCAATAACCTCCGAATACCGTTACGAGAACGGCATACAACATCTGGAAGGAAAAGGATACCTGGGTTTTCAGAAAACCTTTGTCAGCGACCCGTATGAATCGGAACTGAGAGACGGCGGCTATTACAAAAAAGACTTCAGCTCTCCCGTATTCTGGAAGATCAACACGTTTGATCCTAAATTGGACAATTCTCCGATCAAAACCACCTACGGAAGTCTGGATGAAAATTCGGTCTTTACGGAATCTGCCCTGACCTATACCCGATACGATAAGGGAAATCATAAATACCTTATTTTGACCGCTTCCGAGACTTCCAAAGATTATCTGAAGAAGGTCAATTCCGCCAAGACCTATACTTACGACCCTACGACCCTCTATCTAAAAGAAGCAAAGACCACCGTGGACGACGGTTTTTCCACTTCCCAGACTTCCCGGTTCACCTATAAGGCAGACTTTACCAAAGGGAAACACTATTTTTCAGGAAAAATAGAAAAGGTAGAAGAGATCCTTTCCCGCAGCGGAGCGACTTTCACTACCAAACAGGAATCCGTATATAACGCTTCGGGGCAGCTGACCCAATCCAAAAAATACGGAAACAACACCGGCGCCGTGGTTACCGACTATACCTACGATGCCTACGGAAACATACTGACGGAAAAAGTATCCTCGGGCAGTCTTTCCCCGCTGACCACCCAATACGAATACGACGCCACGCACCGCTATGTGGTAAAAACAACCTCTCCCGAAGGTCTGAAAGCAACCCAAACCATCAACACCTTGGGGCAGCTGATCTCCGAAACCTCCGCTTTGGGGCTGACCACCACCTATACCTACGACAGCTGGAACAACCTTACCGAAAGCAAGGATCATCTGGGCATAAAGACCACTGTTACCAAAGCCGCCCTGTCCGACGGGAAATACCGGATCACCACCCAAACCCAGGGAATGGCGCCGGTAACGGAAGTTTTCGACAAGTTCGACCGCAAGATACAAACCCAAACCCTCTCTCTGGGAAAAACGGTCTATGCCGACACGGAATACGATATCTTCGGAAAGGTGATCCGAACCAGCGAGCCCTATTTCGAGGGAGGCAATAAGTTGTGGAACACCACGGAGTACGACGAGCTGAACCGCCCGGTGAAACAAACCGCCTTTACCGGAAAAGTAATTACCACCTGCTACGAAGGACTGAAAGTGACCGTGCAGGACGGACATAAAAAAATATCCAAAACGCTGGACGCTTCGGGACATGTGATAGAGCACAACGACGGAGGAGGAAAGATAAAATACACCTACTACCCCAACGGAGCTTTAAAAGAAGCCAATTACGACGGCATCGTGATCAAGACCGAACAGGACGGCTGGGGAAACAAGACCAAAATGACAGACCCTTCGGCGGGAACCTATCAATATGCCTACGACAATTTCGGAAGGCTCACTCAGGAAACCACTCCGAAAGGCGTCACCACCTATACCTACGATACGTACGGAAAGCTTATAACGGAAGTTTCCGAAGGCAACGGCATTTCCATTTCCAAAGCCTATACCTACAACAGCCTTTCCCTCCCTACGCAGGTATCGGGCTATAGCAACGGCAGCTATTACAATTACGAAACCTTCTACGACAACTATTACCGCATCAAGGGTAAAAAAGAGACCACCCCTTATCTGGCTTCCGAGTCCACGACCACCTATGATTCGCAGGGAAGACCCGACCAGACCACGCTGAAAACCACGGTAAAGGAAATAAGCTACACCACCACCTCCAAGGTAAAGAACCAGTACAACGGATACGGAGAGCTGGTGAAGCTGCTGGACAGCGATACCGGCGGCACGATATGGGAATTGCAGAACCTCAACTCCCAAGGGCAGATAACCCGGTTGAAATACGGAAACGGCTATACCCTGGACAACACCTACGGCAGTACTTTCTATCTTCAAAACATTTCGCATAAGAACGGAAACAAAACAGCCGTAAACATCAGCTACGATTACGATGAAGTAAAAGGCGTGCTCAAGAGCCGAAACAATCATAATTTCGGCAAGAACGAAGCCTTTACCTACGACCAGCTCGACCGTCTGCTGACCGAAAGGGTAAACAACGTGCTGCTCAACGAATACACCTACGACAAGCGGGGCAGAATAACCTATAACTCCAACGTGGGAGCCTACGAATACCCCGCGGACAGCTACAGACTGGACAAGCTGACCTTTAACAACCAGGGGAACCAGCTGAAACAAAACCGGGGATTCCACCAGATAACCTACACTATGTTCAAGACCCCGACGGAGATCTACCTGCCGGGCAAAGACCGCATAGCCTTTGAATACGGTATATTGAGAAATCGCTCGGCGATGTATTACGGGGATACCGGTACGAATATCCAGACCAAGCCCAAACGGAAGTACTACACCTCCGATGGTTCGGTGGAAGTAATAAAAGAAGGAAACAAGTATAAGATCAGCACCTACATAGACGGCGATGCCTACTCGGCGCATTACCTGAAGATAGAAAAGCTTACGGGCACTACCCTGACGGAAAGTAAAAAATACTACCTGCACCGGGACAACCTGCAGTCTATTGTGGCAATAACCAACGCCGCCGACGGAGCCATTGCGGAACAACGCTTTTTTGACGCCTGGGGCAACCTGACCGAAGTGATAGACGCCGCGGGAAAGAAAACCACTCTGGGGCACACCTCCACCTACTCACTGCTTACAGACCGGGGCTATACCGGACACGAGCATCTGCTGAGCGTGGGACTGATAAACATGAACGGGCGTATCTACGACCCCGCTCTGAGAAGATTCCTGGAACCGGACAACTTTGTACAGGATCCATTTAATACCCAGAACTTCAACCGCTATGGGTATGTAACCAATAATCCCCTGCTGTATATTGACCCGAGCGGGGAGTTTGGGATCATAACGGCTATTATAATCGGTGCGGCGGTAGCCTTAGTGTCTAATGCGATCAATAATATTATAAACGGAGTTCCCTTTTGGTATGGTATGGGGAAAGCTGTGGTGGTAGGCGCAGTAAGCGGTGCCATAAGTTTCGGTATAGGCGATGCGGTAAGCGGCATAACCAACGGCATTCTCAAAGCCTTAGCCCAAGCGGGGATGCATGGCATGAGCGAAGGTCTTATGAACAGTATCGAAGGAGGTAGCTTTATGGCGGGCTTTGCCAGCGGAGCGATGTCTTCGTTAGTTTCCAGCGGCATAGGCGCCTTAGGGACAAATTATTCAGGAGCAGGAGCATATCAGGATGCTAATGGGAATTATGGCCCAAATAAATTCGGAGCAAGCAATTATTTTAAAGCCGTATCCATTGCTTCCGGAGGATTAAGCGGAGGAATTTCAAGTGTTATAGCCGGAGGCAACTTCTGGAAAGGTGTAAGGCAGGGCGTGATTGTTGCAGGGTTGAATCATTTGGCGCATGGTATTAGAAATAAGATAAGTTTATGGAATGACATTAAAGATGCTAAAATAAATCCGAGTGAAAAACCTAAATACTCCAAAGAATCTATAATAGAACTACTTGTAAAGGT
>JAISMV010000029.1 GCA_031276535.1 Flavobacteriaceae bacterium | reverse complement strand
TTGTCAGAGAAATAAGAATTTACACTCTGTATATACCTTATTTCTAAATTACCCTTTGTAAAAAAAATAGTACTTTTGCTAATAAAAATAATCTATACGATGAATTACGATATTATAGTTGTTGGTAGCGGTCCGGGTGGATACGTAGCTGCTATCAGGGCAGCCCAGTTGGGATTTAAAACCGCAGTGGTAGAACGTGAAAATTTAGGAGGAATTTGTTTAAACTGGGGATGCATCCCTACAAAAGCACTTATAAAGAGCGCCCATGTGTATGATTATATAAAACATGCGGAAGAATTCGGGCTAAATAAGACCGAAACCTCTTTTGATTTTGGAAATATAGTAAAAAGAAGCAGAGGTGTCGCTGATAAAATGAATAAAGGCATCAGCTTTCTAATGAAAAAAAACAAGGTAGATGTTATTCTTGGAAATGCAAAAGTTAAACCCGGAAAAAAAATAGAAGTTACCGATAGTGAAGGAAAAGCAACGGAATATTCGGCATCGCATATCATTATAGCAACAGGAGCTCGTTCAAAGGTATTACCCAATCTCCCTCAGGACGGAAAAAAAGTGATAGGATATAGAGAAGCCCTGACGCTTCCTGAATTACCAAAATCCATGATTGTGGTCGGTTCCGGAGCAATAGGAATAGAGTTTGCTTATTTTTACGCTACTTTGGGAACGAAAGTTACGGTTGTTGAATTTTTGCCCAACATAGTTCCTGTAGAAGACGAGGAAGTTTCAAAACATGTAGAAAAATCCATAAAAAAACACGGAATTGATATTATGACCAATGCTTCCGTGGAAAGAGTTGAAACAGAAGGAAACGGGGTAAAAGCTTTTGTGAAAACATCCGGTGGTGAGGTAGCATTGGAAGCCGATATTCTATTATCTGCAGTAGGCATCACGGCTAATATTGAGAATATAGGTCTGGAAGATGTGGGTATAGCTACGGATAAAGGTAAAATTCTGGTAGATAAATATTATAAAACAAATATTCCCGGATACTATGCAATCGGGGATGTAATTCCGGGACCTGCCCTTGCTCATGTAGCTTCCGCAGAAGGGATTCTTTGTGTGGAAAAAATTAAAGGACTGGAAGTGGAACCTATAGATTACGGAAATATTCCGGGCTGTACTTATTGTTCTCCTGAAATTGCATCCGTAGGAATGACCGAACAAAAGGCAAAAGATGCCGGATATGAACTAAAAATAGGCAGGTTTCCTCTTATAGCCTCAGGTAAGGCTACCGCCAATGAAGACACGGATGGATTCATTAAAGTAATCTATGATGCTAAATATGGTGAGCTGCTGGGTTGTCATATGGTTGGAAACGGAGTTACCGATATGATTGCAGAAGCGGTAACAGTAAGAAGGTTAGAGGCTACTTCCCATGAGGTTTTAACCACGATCCATCCGCATCCGACACTATCGGAAGCCTTTAAAGGGGCTACAGAAGCTGCTTACGGCGAAGCTATAGATTTATAAAAAATATTTGTGATTTTGATAAAAAAAATTGTTTTTTTTTAATTAAATTATTTTTTTGTGTGGAATAAAGATATACCTTTGTAATACTATTAATTTAAACTTAAAATAAATATGATTTTTTTCGCATCCATTTTTTATTTAGTATTTATTGCTCTTGCCCTTGTTTCTTTGGTTTATTTAATTTCTTTATGGAAAGTTTATGAAAAATCAGGACAAGAGGGATGGAAAGTTCTCATCCCGATTTACAAGACATATGTTTATATTGTAGATATAGTGAAAAGACCCGCGTGGTGGATGATAGTTTTATTTTTTCTTCCTATTGCTAATATCGTTGTATATTTTATTATTTCTATTGATTTAGCAGTTAAATTTGGCAAAAGCACAGGTTTTGGAATAGGACTAGCTTTATTACCCTTTATTTTCATCCCTATACTAGCTTTTAGTGATGCTCAATATGATGCAGGCGCTAAAAACGATGTATTAGACGATTTGGGAGACATAGGGAAACAAGGAAATTAAAAGAAATGATCATATCTGATTCTGACACCTTGTCAGATCAGATATTTCTATTGATTGGGTCATAAGCTTTAATGGTAGGATAAATTACGATTCTTAACTCATGAGAACGTAATCAATTTTATAGGAAGTTATGATTCTGAGATTTCCATTTCGCTTTTGACGGATGGGAGTTTTTATTTTTTATAGACATTCTTATTTTTGAAACACCCGATACCATTCCCAAAGAACTATTCCCGCACAAGTACTTACATTTAAGGAATGCTTGGTTCCGGATTGTGGAATTTCAACAAAAACATCTACCAGACTCAAGATTTCCTCACTGATTCCCTCTACTTCGTTCCCTAAGATCAAAGCGTATTTTTTGTCTTCGGAGATCTTATACTCTTGTAACGATACACTTCCTTTTACCTGTTCTATTCCTACAATACTATATCCTTCTTTTTTCAGAAGATTCACCAGTTCGGTTATGGATTCTGCATATTCCCACTCTACACTTTCCGTTGCTCCTAAAGCCGTTTTTTGGATTTCCCGGTGGGGCGGACGTGGAGTAATTCCACATAAATAAATTTTTTCCGGGGAAAAAGCGTCAGAAGTTCGAAAAACAGATCCTACGTTGTACATGGAACGAACATTGTCCAACAGTACTACCACAGGCATTTTTTCACTTGTTTTAAACTCCTCTATCGATTTTCGGCACAAGGCTTCCAGTTTTAGTTTTTCCGGTATCTGCTTTGAATTCATGGGATATATTTATTTCGTCTTCTCTATGTTTCTATATTTTGCATCATACCTGAAACATAGTATTTTAAAGTCTTAGAGCCTGTTTAAATTTTATTCAAATATTTATTTTTAGGTTCTAATTATATTTTGCATTCTTTTTAAGCTCTTTTGAGCGTCTTTTTCACTTTTTCTTCTTGATTTAGCCCGCTA
>JAISMV010000021.1 GCA_031276535.1 Flavobacteriaceae bacterium | reverse complement strand
AGTGAAGAAGGAGAATTTGTAATAGAAGCCGAAAAAGGGCAGACAATTCAAATTGAGTCCTTGGATGAACAGACAGCCAGTTTTGTGGTAGGAGACCAGACTTCGTACAATGTAACCGTAAAACCGAATGTAGCATTAGGGACGGCGGTAGCAGGAGTGAAAGAAATTGAAGAAGTGGTGGTGACGGCTTTAGGTATTACAAGAGAAAAAAGATCATTAGGATATTCTTCGCAGCAGTTGGACGGTTCTCAGGTCAATTCCTCGGCAACGAACAATGTGTTGAACAACTTATCCGGAAAAGTAGCCGGTCTTGATGTTAAAGTGAGCGGTGGTTTCGGCGGTTCAACCAGTATTATACTCAGAGGAGACCGAAGTGTTACCGGTAATAATCAGGCATTGATAGTAATTGACGGGGTTCCCGTTAATAATACGAATCTTAATTCCTCCGCGGTAGGGTCAATTGCCCAGGGAGGAATAGGCGGATACGACTTTGGAAGCTCGGTTGCCGACATTGACCCTAACAATATTGAATCGGTGAGTGTGTTAAAAGGAGCGGCAGCGACTGCTTTGTATGGTAGCATGGCTGCCAACGGTGCGATTATGATTACCACCAAGAAAGGGAAAAAGGACACAGGACTGGGAATATCTTTGAATTCAACGGTGTCTGTGGGGACTATTGATAGATCGACATTTCCAAAATATCAAAGCGAGTACGGGCAAGGATACAACGGTCCGGTTTTTCTTGAATATGATGTGGACAAAGACGGAAAAAAGGATCTGGTAGCGAAGACGGATGAGGATGCTTCCTGGGGTCCGAGGTTTGACCCTAATTTATTGGTGTATCAGTGGAACGCCTTTGCAGAAGGGAATCCCAACTACGGCAAGAAAACCCCTTGGGTAGCTGCTGAAAACGGGCCCATTACGTATTTTCAAAAATCCTATTCTTATGTGAACAGCATTAATCTGAACGGCGGGGATTCGAAAAATACCTATAATTTAACTTATACCAATAATTACGAAACGGGAATAGAGCCCAACAGCTTGTTGAAAAAGAATATGCTCAACGGTAATTTTTCCAGAGATCTCGCCGACAATCTCAAGGCAACGGCTTTTGTAACCTATACAAACCAGAACGTAATCGGGAGAACCCAACCGAGCAACACACTTTGGAGAGAATGGTGGGCGGTTAATGTGGATGTGCAGGAGTTGAAACAGGAGTATTTCAGAAACAGAAAGAATATTACCTGGAACATTAACAGCCCCGCAAATTTGTCTGCGCAGTATTGGGATAATCCGTATTGGGAACGATATGAAAACTACTCAATGGACTGGAGGAACAGACTCATAACCGGAGCCAATTTAAGCTACGATATCCTTCCTAAACTTAATGTATTGGGAAGAGCAACCGTGGAATATTCTTCTGCTAAGATGGAAACCCGAAAGGTAGACGGAAGCCGCATCGGGGGGTGGGGGCTGAAAAGTTCCAGCGATCCCTCAGGATATCGACTGTTTACTTGGGACGATCTGAAACAAACCTATGATCTGATAGTCACCTATGATTTTAAGGTCACCGAAAAAGCAGGAGTTAAAGTATTGGGAGGAGGAACCTTTATGAGACAGCATTCCAATTCTCTCAATGCTTCCACGACAGGAGGCTTGATAGTAAACGATGTTTATTCGCTTAACAATGCATATCAGGAAACTTCCGGACAGCAATCAGAGATTATGTATGAAAAATCCGGACTTTATGCACAAGCAAGTTTTGATTATGACCGGTTGTGGTTCCTAGAAGGCTCCATCCGCCGGGACGAGTCTACGGCATTACCCCCGGACAGTAGAGCTTATCCCTATTTTTCAGTAGGGAGCAGTTTGGTGTTTTCCGACCTGATCAAAGCTTCCTGGTTAAAATTCGGGAAGTTACGGTTGAGTTATGCAGAGGTGGGAAATGATCCGCCTGCGGGACGTAAAGGTGTTGTTAACTTTTCAACGGCTATAAGTGGTAATTACATTGCAGCATACAATAACAATACTTATTCTGATTGGTACGAATTGGAGCCGGAACGCACCAAGAGCTGGGAGCTAGGGTTGGAAGCGACCCTGATACAGAACCGAATTTCTTTGGATGTGGCTCTGTATAAGACCAACACGGAAAATTTATTTCTTACGGCTGCCCAAACTACTGCAACGGGATACGAGAGTAGCTTTGTTAATGCGGGAGAAACAGAAAATAAAGGAATAGAGATTTCGTTGAACCTGACTCCGATAAAGACATCGGATTTCGAATGGAAGCTCATTACCAACTGGTCTAAAAATGAAAATATAGTGGTTGCCTTAGATGAAGGAAGGGAAAATATACAGTTGGGTGGATTCGGATATACCTTGGGGTCTTTGAACGCTACGGTAGGTCAGCCTTTCGGAACTATCAGGGGAACAGGGTTTAAATACGACGACAAAGGAAACAAGGTAGTAAATAGTAGAGGAGAATATGTAGCGGTGGATAATCAGCTGATCGGGAGTATCCAGCCGGACTGGATGGGGAGCATAAGAAACAGTTTTACCTATAAAGGTCTGTCTTTGGCATTTCTGATCGACATAAAAAAAGGAGGTGATATTCTCTCCCAAGACCAGTTTTGGGGTCAGACCAACGGAATGTATGCCGGTACGGGAGGCCTAAACGATCTGGGAAAACCTATCAGGGGTTCCTTAACTGAAGGAGGCGGGGTTATTTTGCCCGGAGTAAAGGAAGACGGAACGCCTAATGATATAAGAATTGATTACACCAAATACAACCGGAATAAATATCCTTCAGAACATTGGATTTATGACGCTTCCTATGTTAAGCTAAGAGAAGCAAGTCTGTCGTACTCTTTGCCGGAAAAATATCTGAAAGGAACGTATATTAAGGGAGCGACATTCAGTGTTATTGGAAACAACCTTTGGATCATCCATAAGAATCTGCCGGATTCCGATCCCGAAGTGTTTGGAAGCATTCCGGGGTATCAGGCGGGAGTTACTCCAACCACAAAAGTATATTCATTTAATGTAAAACTTAATTTTTAATGATTATGAAAAAGATCATACTATTTATAACGACAGCATCCATGTTGCTAATAACGGGTTGTGTTAACGATTCGGAAGCTTTTAATGACGAACATAAAAAACCGTATGAGGCTCCGCCTCAGGCGTATGTGAATTATGCGGAGGTGAAGTTGGCGTCTCAGATGGCGTCTCCTCTCAGGTCTGCCAATATATGCAGGTACTTTCAACACTATTATGCCGCAACCACGTATTATGAAGAGTCCCGGTTCAATTTTTCGGGTGGAGGAATGCCCGAAACTCATTGGGATGCCTTGTACAAAAATGTTTTAGGTAATCTGGAGGCTGCAAAAAAGGCGGTTGATAATGAAGTGAAACCGGTTACCGTAAGCCCGGGCGATTGGACTATACGGCAAACTAATAAACTGGCAATTATTGATTTGTTACAGGTCTATACTTTTCAAATTTTGGTAGATACCTACGGAAATGTACCCTATTTCGAAGCGTTGAACCCCGATTTGGTGCTTCCTAAATACGATGATGCATATACCATTTACAAAGACCTTCTGAGTCGCGTTGATGAAGATTTAAAAATGTTGGATACTTCACAGAAAGATGGTTTCTTTGGAGAATATCTTTTAGAGGGAAAAGTGGAAAAATGGAAATTATTTGCGAATTCTTTGAAATTAAAGATAGGCATTAATCTTACAGATGTAGATCCGGCTTTGGCAAAATTAACGATAGAAGAAGCTTATAAAGGCGGAGTCGTTTTAAAGAGCAGTGATAATATTGCATTTAAATTCGTTACTACCGCTCCGCATTATAACTCCATTTATGCGGCTATAGTGGGAAGTGGAAGGAACGACTATGTTGTGGAAAAAACCATTGTCGACAAGTTGAAAGCTCTGGATGATCCCAGAAAAGATGTGTATTTTCAAAATAAAATAGGAGGAGTCGAGATTGGAGGAGTTTTAGTAGGCGGAGAGTATGTCGGAGGAGTTTTGGGCATTGGAAACGATTATCCTTCTTGCTCCCATGTGGGGAAGGCTTTGATACAAAAAGAAACCCCGCACTATCTGTTTGATTCTTCGGAAATTAATTTTTATCTGGCGGAAGCGGCTGAAAAAGGATATTCTGTAGGGAATACCTCGGAATATTACTACGAAACCGCTATCAAAGGATCGTTTGAGCAATGGAATATACCGGCTGCACAAGTAACTACCTATTTGGCACATCCTGACGTGAAATACCCTACTACGGGCAGCAAGCAGGAAAAAATAAATAAAATAGCGGAACAGGTGTGGATTGCCATGTTCAACAGAGGGTTCGAATCATGGACTACCTGGAGGAGATTGGACTATCCGGTATTGACAGCCCCTAATGCAGTTACAGCGGCAGAAGGCAAGGTGCCGGTACGGGTAACCTATCCGGTACCTGAACAGACTCTTAATGGTGCCAACTGGACGGAAGCAGTGGCAGCTATAGGAGGAGACAAGTTGAGCACGAAACTTTTTTGGGATAAAAATTAGTCTATCGTTTTAATATAAGCAATATAAGCAATTTATACTAGGAGGAATCGGGTTTCGGCTGTAAAAAGCCGAAACCCGATTTTATTTTTATACTGTTCCCGTAAATAAAAATTAAAAAATTTATTTACACCAATGTTTTAAATGATGTCTGTTTCTTAACAAAGGCTGCAACCTGTTCAATGTAAGCATGTCGGCATCGTAAGACTTCAAATAAACAGCAGCAGGGTAACCGTACCGGTTCAAACCGAATGCCGATACAGATAAATGATATAATTTCTTTTTGTCTTAATGGCGGTTGTTCATGATGATAGTTTTCATAAATTTGACTCTTTGAACGATTACTATTATTTTTTAGAGCCTGTTTAAATTTTATTGCGATTATTTTTTATTGCTATTTTTGCGATGGATTTTTTGCTTTTTATTTGAAGATTTAGCGGGCTAAATCAAAAAGAAAAAGTGAAAAAGACGCTCAAAAGAGCTTAAAAAGAATGCAAAATATAATTAGAACCTGAAAATAAATATTTGAATAAAATTTAAACAGGCTCTAA
>JAISMV010000020.1 GCA_031276535.1 Flavobacteriaceae bacterium | reverse complement strand
TTATATTTTGCATTCTTTTTAAGCTCTTTTGAGCGTCTTTTTCTCTTTTTCTTCTTGATTTAGCCCGCTAAATCTTCAAATAAAAAGCAAAAAATCCATCTCAAAAATAGCAATAAAATTTAAACAGGCTCTGAAAAAACGAAAAGTTTATACGATTAGTTTTTGTCTTTATTGTTCTGTTCGGGTTTCTTGTTCACTTCCTGTTGTAATTCCTCAAATACAGGTTTTATGGTACTTTCGGGAATATCACTGATTCGTATGTACATCAACCCGTCAATAGCATCGTTAAATTTCGGATCTACATTAAACGCAATTACCCGGGCATTCTGCTTTAAATATTTCTTTATAAGCACAGGAAGACGTAATGCAGGTTCCAGTTCGTCAATGAGTTTGTCGAATTTATTCAGGTCATTATCTGCCGCTTCAAAGAAAAGATCTTTTTCGTTGGCTTTTAAATTGATTTTAAATTCATTTTTAGGATGAACGTATTGAGCAACATAAGCATCAAAATAATGAGAACGCATGAAATCTATGATGATAGACTTTGAAAAATTGGAAAATTGATTACTTATACTTACTCCGCCTACTAGATATTTATAATCCGGATGCCGTAGACATACATGTACGATTCCTTTCCACAGCAGGAACAAAGGCATGGGTTTTTGCTGGAAATCACTGATGATAAAAGCTCTTCCCATTTCAATAACTCTTTTGAAGAACGGATGAAGTTCCTGATCGTATTCGAAAAGAGAAGAAGTATAAAATCCGTTAATTCCGTAGTTTCCATAAATTTCTTTTCCCATCCCCATTCGGTAAGCGCCGACGATCAGTTCTTTTTCATTATCCCATAAAAACAGATGACGGTAGAACTGATCAAATTCATCCAGATCAAAAGGTTCGTTGGTTCCTTCTCCTACTTCCCGGAACGTGACTTCTCTTAATCTTCCTATTTCCCGTAATATATGAGGTATTTTCTCCGCATGGGTAAAAAATACCTCATATTGGTAGTTAGTAAATAATTGGCAGTCGAATTCTCGTAGAATATCAATTTCTTTTTTTATGCATTCTTTAGATGTTTCTTCTATAATTGGTTTTACTTCGCTCGAATTTGCCGATTTGGACATGGCAGAGACCGAAAGGAATTTTATGTTTTTAAAAGGATTTTTTTTCATGGTGTAGAACGCTTTCAGCATATATACCTTATTCCTTAGAAAATGTCCGTATTCTTTTACATCGGCATATTCTTCCTGTTGTTTTACGGAGATAGGTTTTCCTATTCTTATTTGTATGGGCTTGGTCCTTTTCCTCACCATCTCAATAGGCAGCGATGCGGTTTGCAGATCCGGGTGTATGTCGTACATCTTGTAGAAAAGGTTGCTGTTTTTAGCATGAAAGTACATGGGAATCACCGGGATTTTTGCTTTTTTGATAAATTTTAATCCACTGAGTATCCATTCTCTGTCCTGACATTCTTTGGTTTCCGTGTTGTAATGGGAAACTTCTCCCGCAGGGAAAATAAACATGCAATGACCGTCTCTTAAATGCTGGAAGGCTTCCACCAGACCTTTTTTGCTGTCAAAACTGTCCTTTCGGGTTTCAAAAGGGTTTACCGGAATCACAACGTCTTTCAAAGGCTCTATTTTTTGGAGTAAGAAATTAGCCATTATTTTGAAATCAGGGCGTCTTTCCGAAAGAATCTTCATGGCGATAATTCCGTCCAAAGCGCCCAAAGGATGATTGGAAACTATGATAAAAGCACCCTTTTCAGGAATTCTTTTAATATCTTCCTCATGTATTTGATATGTGATGTTAAAATCTTCTAATACGGCAGCTAAAAAATCTCTTGTGGGAAGGTGTTTGGTTTTATCGTATTCGGCATTTACCCTGTCAAACTTAAAAATCTTCATTAAAAACCAGGCTATTCCTTTTCCAAAAATCCCCCATCTTTTTAATTTTAAAACATCTTGTATATTCTGTAAGGAAATAAGGCTCATATTGTTCTTTTTAAACTATTTGATAGTATTTCATGAAAAAAGTGGAATTATCAGTCTTATGATACATTAAATAGGTAAGATTAATCAAACGTATCCAAAAAAACGTTCCGGTTTCAATTAGAATATCCATAAATAATAATCGTGTTATTTTCCTGCCGGTAGTTTTTTTATTTTTAACCATTTTCCTTTTTGCATATCAGGTGAAATACCATTTATTACTGTTTATATATAGTGTTGTTGTTATTAATTTCAACCTTTTATTCTTTTGTGTTTCAATACGATAACTGTATAAAAGTTAAAAAACTGTTAACAAATATATGACAAATATGTAAAATAATAATTAAAAAACTGTAAAATTCAATATATTTGAGACAATTAAAACCATCAAATTTTTGAAAGATGAAATCTACAAGTCCATTAACTTTAGGAGAGTTTATTATTGATAAACAAGCCGATTTTCAATATTCTTCAGGAGAATTATCCCGTCTTTTAAGCGCCATAAGATTAGCCAGCAAGGTGGTTAACCAACAAGTTAATAAAGCGGGATTGGTTGATATTATCGGAGCTATGGGAAATCAAAACGTACAGGGAGAAGAACAACAAAAACTGGATGTTTTTGCCAATGAAGTTTTCATTGCAGCCTTAAATAACCGGGAAGTGGTTTGCGGGATAGCCTCGGAAGAAAATGAGGATTTTATAGACGTGAGAACCGGTGAAAATTCTCAAAAAAGTAAATATGTTGTGTTAATAGACCCATTAGACGGTTCTTCCAACATAGATGTCAATGTCAATGTGGGGACCATCTTTTCCATTTACAGAAGAGTATCCCAAGACGGACCGGTTCAATTGGAAGACTTCTTACAGCCGGGAAATAAACAGGTTGCGGCAGGGTATGTAGTATACGGGTCATCCACCATGCTGGTATACACTACCGGAAACGGAGTAAACGGATTTACGCTGGATCCGGCATTAGGAGTGTTTTATCTTTCTCATCCGAACATAAAAATCCCGACGAAAGGAAAAATATATTCCATTAATGAAGGAAATTACATCAAGTTTCCTCAGGGAATCAAAGACTATATCAAATATTGTCAGGAAGAAAAAGAAGGTCGTCCGTATACATCCCGATACATAGGCTCTTTAGTTGCCGATTTCCACAGAAATATGCTGAAAGGAGGAATTTACATTTATCCATCGTATTCTCAGTCTCCTAAAGGAAAGCTCAGACTGCTGTATGAATGTAATCCTATGGGATTCTTAGCAGAGCAGGCGGGAGGGAAAGCCAGTAACGGATTCCAAAGAATCTTGGATTTAAATCCTGTGGAACTGCATGAAAGAACACCTTTTGTCTGTGGTTCCAGTGAAATGGTGGAAAAAGTAGAAGAATTTATGAAAAATGCCGAAAGGAACGAAAAAAGTTAATGGAAAAATTATAGAAACAGCACATTCGTTTTCCGGAAGGCAAACCACGGTTTAAAAATTTTTACGGATTCGTTTTTTGGTGAACTTGTGACCAAAACATAAGAGCCTGTTTAAATTTTATTCAAATATTTATTTTTAAGTTCTAATTATATTTAGCATTTTTTTTAAGCTCTTTTGAGCGTCTTTTTCACTTTTTCTTCTTGATTTAGCCCGCTAAATCTTCAAATAAAAAGCAAAAAATCCATCTCAAAAATAGCAATGAAAAATAATCGCAATAAAATTTAAACAGGCTCTAAAAAAAGACCTGAAGGAATCCGAAAAAAAATCCTAAAAATTTTTCTTTTATCTAATCTGACAATTCTGCGGCATATGCAAAAAAAACATAACTTTGTAAATACATAAAAATAAAGCATGCGAGCCTATTTAAACCTATTACAACATATATTGGATAACGGAACGGAAAAAGAAGACAGGACAGGAACCGGGACTATAAGCACCTTTGGGTATCAAATGCGGTTTGATCTGCAACAGGGATTTCCTTTAGTTACTACTAAAAAATTACATTTGCGTTCCATCATTTACGAATTGTTATGGTTTTTAAAAGGCGATACCAATATAAAATATCTTAATGAACATGGAGTGCGTATCTGGGATGAATGGAGCGACGAAAACGGGAATTTAGGTCCGGTATACGGGCATCAATGGAGAAGTTGGGCAACACCCGACGGAAAATATATAGATCAGATCAGTGAAATTATTACCCAGATAAAAAATAATCCGGATTCCCGGCGTATCCTTGTTTCCGCATGGAATGTAGCGGATATTCCTCATATGGCTCTGGCTCCCTGCCATGCTTTGTTTCAGTTTTATGTAGCCGACGGTAAATTGTCATTACAGCTTTATCAAAGAAGCGCCGATGTCTTTCTCGGAGTTCCTTTTAACATAGCATCTTATGCATTGTTATTGCAAATGACGGCACAGGTATGCGATCTGGAAGCGGGAGAGTTTATCCATACTTTTGGGGATGTTCATATCTATAAAAATCATTTAGAGCAGGTCAAGCTGCAATTGACAAGAGAACCCCGTACGCTTCCGGCATTAAAATTAAACCCCGAAGTTAAAGATATATTTAATTTCCGGTATGAAGACTTTACCATTGAAGGGTATGAGCCTCATCCTCACATCAAAGGGGTGGTAGCCGTATAATTTATTCCGGACACACCCGGACGATTGTTTTAAAGGTTTTGATTATTTGCGTTGTTTAATCCGTCAGCCTATTTTATTCCTTTTTTTGCGAAATATTCCAGAAAATGATCAGGATGAGCTCCTGTTCGGTCATTGGTGTTTAATGCATCAATTTTTTGCATGTCTTCCTCAGACAGGTTAAAATCGAAAATGTCGGCATTAGAGATGATCCTTTCCTTTTTGGTGCTTTTGGGAATTGTTATCACTCCTTTTTGCAAATCCCATCGAATAATGATTTGAGCAACGTTTTTATGATACTTTCCGGCTAATTCCAGAAGTACAGGATCGTTAAATAATTCTCCCCGTTTTAGCGGAGACCAGGCTTCGTACCGGATAGTATTCTGTTTGCAGAAATCTAATAGATCCTGTTGTATCAGATTGGGATGAAACTCCACCTGATTGACCATAGGTGGTACTCCCCCTAAATCGATGATGCTTTGCAGATGATGTTGCATACAATTACACACTCCGATAGCCCGTACTCTCCCTGCATGGTATAGTTCTTCCATAGCTTCCCATGCTTCCAGATAATACTCAGGATGAGGCCAGTGGATTAAAAACAGGTCTAAGTAATCTAAATTTAGTTTTTGCATGGAGGTTTCGAAAGACTTGAGAGTGTCTTTATATTTCTGTTGAGAGAACCATACTTTAGTGGTTACGAAAATTTCCTCACGGGGGACGGAAGAGGTTTTGACGGCCTTTCCCACACCTTCTTCGTTATAATAGTAGGTTGCAGTGTCAACGTGTCTGTATCCGGCATCCAAGGCGTAATGGACGGCATTGATGACTTCCTGTCCGTTTTCGGTTTTATAAACTCCCAATCCTAAATAGGGCATTTTCACTCCATTGGACAAAACAGCACTTCCTGAAATATCGGTTATTTTCATAATTCCTCTTTTATGAATCAAATTTACGGTAAAAATAACGGATGGCTCTAAATAAATGAACAGAACTTGATTTTTTTATCAGGCATGTTTTTTGTCGAGTGCGTCACTTTATTTTATAAAAAAACAACCCGTAAAATCTTACGGGTTGTTTTCTCTTTTATTTTTTTGCCAGAATATCATTCAGGACATGAATGGATTCTTTCAGATTAAAATCTTTCTTCATTCCTTTATACCAATCTTCTCTTTTGGCTTTGAGCGCAGTGTCTGTTTTAAATTTTATCAATTCGTGTGCCGGTGCTTCTACTTTTATTTTTGCATCAAAAGCAGTTTCTTTCTCGTATATCTTCCCCTGAGTTCGTCGTTTGTCCATTTCTTCCATAAATTTATCATATTTTAATGGAATTTTATTTATTTTTTCTAACTCTTTGCTCCATTTTCCGGCTGCTTCAATGGAAGAAATATAAGGACTGCCTTTCAGCCTTTCTTCGCTTTTGGATTTTAAATATTTATAGTCAATTTTGGGAGTTCCCTGCCAGATCGTATAAGGGGTGATTGCAATTTGATCCCACGATAATGCGTATTCCTGAGACTTTTCAAATATATCCGAATAGCTCATTAATCCCGGAATAATGATGTCTGAAACCACTCCTTTTAGCTGGGTGGAGTTTCCGGTTACCCGATAAAATTTTTGAATGGTTACTTTTAATGCTCCATATTTATTGTCTGTCATGCCAAATCTATCCAAAGGGAATATGGTCTGAACGGTTCCTTTTCCATAGGTTTGGGCGGGACCTACGATCACGGCTCTTTGATAATCCTGCATAACTCCTGCCAATATTTCAGAAGCCGAAGCGGAAAGCTCGTTTGTCATAACAATTAATGCTCCTTCCCATGCTATTTCTTTTTCCTTGCTTTCCAGCACTTTTATTTTCCCGTCGGAATCTTTTATTTGCACCACCGGACCTTTTCCTACAAACAATCCGGTAATATCGACCACTTCCGAAAGCGAGCCTCCTCCGTTGTTTCTTACATCCATGATCAACCCTGTGATGCCTTGCTTCTTCAGCTCATTGATCTCTCTTTTAATATCGTCCGAACAGTCTCTTCCTTTGCTGTTGTTTTCAAGATTAACATAAAATTCCGGTAAGTATAAAATTCCGTATTTGTTTCCTTTATCGTCTGTAATTATAGCGCTTCTTACGAAAGTTTCCTGCATTTCTATTTCTTCTCTTATAAGCGTTACGGTTTTAGTGCTTCCGTCTTTCTTTTCTATGGTGAGCACTACGGTACTTCCTTCTTCTCCTCTTATTAAACGTATGGCATCGTCTAATAATATTCCTACTATGCTTACGGGGGTTCCTTTTTTTCCTTGCTGTACTTTTACGATCTTATCTCCCGCCACGATTTGCTTGGATTTCCATGCAGGACCTCCTATCACCAATTCTTTTATGGTCGGGTATCCTTTAATATCCTGTAAGGTGGCTCCTATTCCTATGATCTTACCGCTCATGGTACTATTAAAGTTGTCTTTTTCTTTAGGAGAAAAATAGGTACTGTGAATATCAAACACTTCCGTATAGGCATTCACGAAAATGGAAAACAAATCCGCTTTTTTTCTCAGCTTGATCTGTCTGAAATATTCGGTAAGGTTTTCTTTTACTTTTTTAACGGCGTCAGCCTGTATTTCTTCTTTCGTTTTAGGTTTTTCTTCTTTATTTTTGTTGACGGAGTTATCTCCTTCAACATCCTGACTCAGGCTGTCTTTGGTTTTCCGGGAATTAAACATCTCCTGAAGTACGCTGTATTTCAGATACGTTTTCCAATATTCTTTGGCATGAGCCTGATCAGACGGGAATTCTCTTTTCTTTTCATCCGAAATAAAATATTCGTCCTCGGTAAATGTGAAAGGGGTACTGAAAATATCGTTTACATAGGTTTCTGTTTCGTTTATTCTCTTGTATAATCTGTCAATGGTCAAATGATAGAAGGAAACATCGTTATTAATAAACATTTCGCTCATTTTATCACGGTATTTTTCAAATTCTTCTATATCGGATTTTAGAAAATATCGTTTAAACGGATCCAGATCTTCTATGTATTTTTTATATACATCTCGGGAATAGGTTTCGTTTAGAGTCTTGGGGGCGTAACTTGTATAAAGAAGAGTTTCCCTTACTCTTTTAAAGATTTCCTGCTCTCTGTCGTATTGGGAAGAGGCATTAAAACAAAAGACCAAAAGAGTCATCGAACAAAGTGATAAAAAAATCCAGGTTTTTCTTATATTCAACATCATTATGCTACTTGATTTTAAAAAATAAGTTCAAAGATATGATATTTTTATAATGAAAAATCTTAATTTTGTTACAAGGTTTAAATTTTATTAAAATATATTGGAAAAGCCACTACTGTTAGTAACCAATGATGATGGTATTACAGCCCCGGGAATCCGGGAATTGATAGATATAATGAATGAAATAGGAGACGTGTATGTCGTTGCCCCTGATAAGCCTCAAAGCGGAATGGGACATGCTGTAACCATTAATTCCACATTACGGGTAGAAAAAGTTGTTATTGATAATGGTCCTCAACAAGAATGGGCTTGCAGCGGAACTCCTGTGGACTGTGTGAAACTTGCAATGAATCAATTTCTTCCCAGAAGACCGGATCTATGTGTCTCCGGTATTAATCACGGTTCTAATTCTTCTATAAACGTTATTTATTCCGGAACTATGTCTGCGGCTATTGAAGGGGGAATTGAAGGAATTCCTTCCGTAGGTTTTTCTTTGTGTGATTTTTCTTACAGCGCTAATTTTAAAGCTTCACGAAAATACATCAAGTCCATTGCGGAAAATATTTTGTTAAATAAGCTTCCTGAGGGTATCGTTTTGAATGTCAATATTCCCAAAGCGGAAGAAAAAGATATTAAAGGCATCAGAATATGCAGACAGGCAAATGCCCAATGGGAAGAAGAATTTGACAAGAGAGTAGATCCTAAGGGAAAAACCTACTACTGGCTGACCGGAAAATGGACAAATCTGGATAGAGGCGATGATACGGATGAATGGGCTTTAGAACATAATTATATCAGTATTGTTCCTGTGCGGTTCGATATGACGGCTTTTCATTTCCTTGAGAAGATCAAACAATGGAATTTTGAAATTTAAAGAGAAAAAAATTTGGTAAACAGAAAAAAAAGTTGTATCTTTATAGTATCGGGCAGTTCCAAAACTGTTCACCAGTGAATGATAACCTTGGGAAATAAGGTAAACTCCAATAAAGATTTCCACCTCTGCCATCCGGATTACTAAAAAATAATGCTCCGGTCATTTAACGATAAAATCAATAAGATAAGATATTTAAACTTCATTGCTCAAAATTTGCACAAACATAAGAGTAAATTTTGCATTATTTTTAATTTATATACAGATAAAACTATAATTTTGTACGCGGATTACCTAATTTTGCATACAAATTACTAAAATGGGCAAATATAATTTTGATCAGATAATTGAAAGAAGAAATACAGACTCGTTCAAGTACGAAGTTTTGGAAAGACTATATGGAAGAAAAGATTTAATACCCCTTTGGGTGGCAGATATGGATTTTCTCTCTCCTCCCGCCGTAATTCAGGCTTTGGTGGAAAGGTCTCAGTATGGAGTATATGGATATACCTTTGCTTCAGACCAATACTATGATTCTATTATCAATTGGCAAAAAAAACGTCATCAGTGGGATGTAAAGAGGGAAGAACTTTGTTTCATTCCCGGTATAGTGAAAGGAATTGCTTTTGCAATTAATGCCTTTTCAAAAGAAGGCGATAAAATAATCATACAACCTCCGGTATATCATCCTTTCCGAATAGTTACCCAATCTCATAAAAGAAGACTGGTCACCAATCCGTTACGATTTGATGGGAAACAATATACCATGGATATGGAGGGGCTGGACCGATTGACCGACAGGGAAGATTGTAGAATATTGATATTTTCCAATCCTCATAATCCGGGAGGAAGAGTCTGGAACAAAGAAGAGTTAATTCAACTGGCGGAAATCTGCTACGAGAAAAATATACTTGTTATTTCCGATGAAATCCACTCTGATCTGGTTTTCAACGGGTACAAGCATATTCCTTTTGCTTCTGTTTCGGAAAAAGCCGCTCAAAACAGTATAACATTTAATGCACCTTCCAAAACATTCAACATTGCCGGAATAGTTTCTTCTTATTCTATTGTGAAAAATGAAGAACTTCGGAAAGAGTTTTACAACTTCCTTAAAATTAATGATTTGGATGGTGGTACTATATTTGCCTATTTGGCTTTGCAGGAAGCTTATGAAAAGGGCGAAGACTGGTTGGAGGAATTAAAGGAATATTTGTGGGGAAACATTCAATTCGTGAATGATTATTTACAGAAAAATATACCGAAAATTAAAGCGATCATACCGGAAGCTTCTTTTTTGTTATGGCTAGACTGCAAGGAATTAAACCTTTCTCAAAAAGAATTAAATTCTTTGTTTGTCGATAAAGCTCGTCTGGCTCTTAATGACGGTGTTATGTTCGGAACTGAAGGGATAGGATTTATGAGAATGAATATCGGTTGCCCTCGTTCCATACTCGAAAAAGCGTTGACCCAGCTAAAAGAGGCTATCGTTTAACCTGCTGATTTTGTTTTTTTAGATATTATGTAAGAAGTCAAGGGTTTTTTCTATGGTGGAAAAAAAATGTTCTTTTCCTAAATGAGATACAATAAAGCCCGGATCTTTTTCCATTACCATAATTTCCGCATGATCGGTCAGAAGGAATCCGTTCCTTACCAATGCTTTTTGCAGCCAATATAAAGATTGGGAATTTCCTGATATGCGGATGCTTTTTTTATTTTCTACAGACAGGAAGCCATACTCATTGGAATTATAATCGAATTTCATGGATTCTCCGGCGAAATAATCCAGAATATCTTCCTGATATGCCAGATCTTCCGTAAATCCTGACCTCAGACTATTGTCCTTAATCAGCCAGAGTTTATCGGCTACTGCTAATCCTAAGTTTAGATCATGAGAAGTAAACAATACCGTTTTGTTTTTTTCTTTTGCCAGATGACTAATGATCCGCATAATTTCCAACTTGTTGGAAATATCGAGATGGGAGGTAGGCTCATCCAGTATCAGCAACGGACAATCCTGAATTAAAGCCCGCGCTGTCAGAGCTTTTTGCAGATTCCCGTCTGAAAGTTCGTTCACATAATAGTTCCGGTATTTTTCCAATTCTAATAATTCCAATATGTCATTGATGTCTGCTATTTCTTTTTCCGTCAGCTTTTCATACCATCTTTTATAAGGATACCTGCCTAAAGAAATCAAATCGAAGACTTTTAAATGAGGACTTACCGTGCTTTTGGAAAAAACCACCGAAATCAATTTTCCTATTTCTGAGATCGGAATTTTATTTATATCAAGATCCAACATCTTAATGCTGCCTGCCAGCGGGATGATCTCCTTAAAAATGGTTTTTAATAACGTAGTTTTTCCACATCCGTTTTTACCTGCCAACAGAACAATTTCTCCCTTTTTTATTTCGGCATTTATACCTGAGATCAGAGAATCCCGATACCCGATGGAGAGATCATGAAGTTGTAATATGGAAGTATTTTCTGTTTTCAATAGGATGAATTTTTTAACTTATTTTTTAAGATCATAAATAAAATGACAGGAATGCCGATGACAGACGACAATATATTAACCGGCAGCTGAGTATGAGCCATGATCAAACTGACGATAAGCATAAAACCAATTCCTGAAAAAATGTTTAAAAGTATTTGAGACCATAATGATGCCGGATTCCAGATCTGCCGGCAAAAGTGAGGAATGATGATGCCTATAAAAACAATAGGTCCTAACATGGCTGTGGTACTTCCTGTCAATAAACATACGGACAGAATGATCAACATTTTTAATTTGGCTATGTTTACTCCTAACACTTTGGCATATTCTTCTCCCAATAAAAAGCCTATTAACTTTTTCACCGACAAAAAAGCCAAAAACAGTCCGGTTATTACACAGGTAAAGTAAACAACGATCTGTGCTTCCGAGAGACCTTCGAAAGAACCGAAAGACCAAAATACGTACTGTTTCAACGTTTCTGATTGTGAATAAAACTGAAGTACGCTGATAATCGCGCCGCAAAAAGAAGAAATTAAAAATCCTACAATAATAAAGGTGGAAACTTCTTTAATTTCTTTCGATAGGGACAATAAAAGCAAAGAAATGACAAAAGCCCCTGTGAATGAGCTGAAAATAAGCGTCCAGCCGCTTAACCACCAAAAATGTACAAAAGACTGCGGAATACCTAAAAACACAACGAAGGCAACCGCCAGAGCCGAAGCGGATGAGATTCCCAATATGGAAGGCTCTGCCAAAGGATTTTTAAACAATTCCTGTAATAGAAAACCGCTGACAGGAAGTGAAATTCCGGCAAAAACCACCGCCAGCGTTTTATATAGCCGGTAAGAAATGATTAATCTTTTTGTCTCGTCTTTTGAATAAAAAAAATCGAGTAGGGAAATGTTTTCAAATCCTGTTAATAAATTAACAAGGAACAATGCCAGACAACTGAGGATGATAATTGCCAGTAACAATAAAAACTTTTTTGAAAACATGGGTACAAATATAAAGATTCCCCTACCGTTTGTGCTTATAAAATCAGAGTTTTCTTTCTCCGATTTATTACTTTTGCGGTGAATTACAAATGCTTTATATTAGTAAATAAAAAATCCATCGTGTTTTCACGATATTTCTATATTTGTAACAAAAAATCTCAAACCAAGACTGATTAAATTGTATTGTAGGTGAAAAGAGACGAAATAGAATTTTTCGGACTGATTGAGAAAAATCAGGGTATTATTCACAAAGTGTGTAGAATTTATACAGCTAATGAAGAAGATTTTCAGGACTTATTTCAGGAAATCTTACTACAACTTTGGAAATCTTATAAAAGCTATAAGGGAAATTCCAAATTCACAACCTGGATGTATAGAGTTGCACTCAACACAGCCATTACACTTTTTAGAAAATCGGTCAAAAGTGTCAATGCGCAAGAGATAGACAGCTCCTTGTATAAAATATCTGATGATACTGAATTCTTTGATAAACAGGAACAAATTAATCGGTTATACGAAGCAATTAAAAAACTTTCAGAAATAGAAAGGGCTTTGGTTTTATTGTATTTGGAAGATTTACCCTACAAGGACATTTCCGATACTTTAGGAATTACAGAAATAAATGCACGGGTGAAAATGAATCGGATCAAAGCCAAATTAAAAGAAATAATGAACCAAGATGAATAAAAAATTAGACATAGATAATTTAAAAAAATCCTGGAAAGAACAAGAGTGCCCCAAAAACCAATATTCTCAGGCGGAACTTGTCTTAATGCTTAATAAAAAGTCCCGTAACAACGTGAAATACATTGTTATCATCAGTATCATTGAATTTATTGTTCTCATACTCTCCCTCTTTTTCACCGCTGCGGATAAAAATGACATGATGCAGAATCTGGATGCCGCTGCCCAAGAAATTTATATACGAAATTATAGAATCAGTCAGATTCTCATATATATCAACATCATCGCCTCTATTGGTTTTGTTTTCTATTTCTACAAATGTTATAAAAGAATTGATCTGATAAACTCCACTAAAAATCTTATTGAAAACATTTTAAATTTCAGAAAAAGTGTAAACCTGTTTATCCTTATTAATATAACTCTGGGGGCGATAACTCTCTTTCTTACCGGTTTTTATGATTTCATGTCCGGACTTAAAGAAAAAATAAATTCCGCACCTCAAGATTTTATAACAATAGAAAAAATTCATCCTATTTTTTCTTCATCGGAATATATCTCCGTTTTTATAATTATATGTTTTTTCACAATACTCATAATAATAGCTTATTATTACCTTGTGTACGGAACATTTTTGAGAAAATTAAAAAATAATTTAAAAGAATTGCATAAATTTGAGACGGACAATAATACTGAGTTTGTCGATATTTCATAGATTTATGTAATAATAGAATAATAAACATTTTATTTATATTCGTTTAGAAATATTTGAAATTACAATAAAAAAATTGTATTTTTGTCTGATTAGGTATGGCTGAAATATCAAAATATACAGAAGATAATATTAAAACCCTTGAGTGGCAGGAGCATATACGCATTCGTCCCGGTATGTACATCGGGAAATTAGGCGATGGTTCCTCCCCCGATGATGGTATATATATCCTTTTAAAGGAGATCTTAGATAATTCCATTGATGAATATGTGATGGGAGAAGGGAAGAAAATTGAAATTTTTCTGGAAAACAATATCATAAAGATACGAGATTACGGAAGAGGTATTCCATTAGGAAAGATGATAGATGCCGTTTCAAAAATGAATACCGGAGGAAAATACGATTCCAGAGCCTTTAAAAAATCCGTTGGATTAAATGGAGTTGGTACTAAAGCCGTTAACGCGTTATCTTCCTATTTTAAAGTCAAGTCTACACGCGACGGAGTCTCCCGGGTTGCTGAATTTTCAAATGGAATACTGACAGGAGAAAGTCCTGAAACCGAATCTAAAGAAAGAAGAGGTACGGAAATTTCTTTCGAACCCGATTCTTCTATTTTCGGAAATTTCCGGTTCAGAAAAGAATACATAGACAAAATGCTGAAAAATTATGTCTATCTCAATCCGGGACTGAAAATATATTTCAACGGGGAAGAATTTTACTCTGAAAATGGATTACAGGATCTATTACAGGAAAATGTAGAAGGAGAAATCCTTTATCCTATTATTCATCTTAAAGACGAAGACATAGAAATCGCCCTCACTCACAGCGAACGTTCCCAATCCGAAGCGTATTTCACCTTTGTAAACGGACAGCACACCACACAGGGAGGAACACATCTGACCTCCTTTAAAGAAGCTTACGTAAAAACCATTCGTGAATTTTACAACAAAAATTACGATGCTTCGGACATCAGAAAATCCATCGTTGCGGCAATTTCCATAAAAGTAATAGAACCCGTTTTTGAATCTCAAACCAAAACCAAGCTGGGAAGCAGCGAAATGGGGCCGGATCTGCCTTCCATCCGTACTTTCATAAACGATTTCCTAAAAAAACATCTGGATAACTTTTTGCATAAAAATCCGGAATTTGCAGATGCGTTGCAAAGAAAGATCATTATTTCCGAAAAAGAAAGGAAAGAACTTTCCGGAATTCAGAAACTGGCAAGAGAACGAGCAAAAAAGGTAAACCTGCATAATAAAAAACTAAGAGATTGCCGTCAGCATTACAACGATCAGAAATCTTCCAGAAAATTAGAATCTACCATATTCATTACCGAGGGAGACTCTGCTTCCGGCTCCATAACCAAAAGCCGGGATGTTGAAACACAGGCAGTATTCAGCTTGCGCGGAAAACCTTTGAACAGCTATGGCTTAACAAAAAAGATCGTTTACGAAAACGAAGAATTCAATCTTCTTCAGGCGGCATTGAACATTGAAACCGGTCTGGAAGATCTAAGATACAATAATGTTGTCATCGCAACAGATGCAGACGTGGACGGGATGCATATCAGATTGTTAATGATAACGTTCTTTTTACAATTCTTCCCCGATTTGATCAGGAACGGACATTTGTACATTTTGCAAACCCCTTTGTTCAGGGTAAGAAATAAAAAAGAAACCCGATATTGTTATGCGGAAGAAGAAAAAATAAAAGCAATAAACGAGTTGGGTAAAAATCCGGAAATAACCCGCTTCAAAGGATTAGGAGAAATTTCTCCCGATGAATTTAAAAATTTTATCGGAAAAGACATAAGGCTGGAACCCGTAATGTTAAGTAAGGATACTTCTATTGATGAATTACTGGATTTTTACATGGGAAAAAATACCCAAACCCGACAAGAATTTATAATAAATAATTTAATAATTGATACTATCTAATTTCAATATAACACTACTATTAATTTCTCTTAGCTATGAAATTACAAAATAAGCCAACAAAAAGCAAAGTAACAGTCGTAAACATTACGACACTTATTATTTTCTTTACAAGCTTAGCTTTCATCTATTTAGACATACCTGCTTTTGGATATCACGATGAAATGATATCAGTTATCAGTTTAGTAATCCTTCTCTATCTGACCTATTTAGGCTGTCCTTTCTTCATGTATGACAGCGAAGGTGAAACATTAATATTTCAAAATCAGAAAGCTCTGCCTTTTTCATTTTTTGTGAAAGAAATACAATCTGATTTCCCCAAAAGAAAATTAAAAAATTTTAACATTAAAAACCGATTTTTTTTCAAAAAAATATTGGAAATTTACATATCCAGTAAACGGGTAAATTCCGGATTATCGAAAATAGACTTTGATATCTCTTATCTGTCTGCGAAACAAATCCGGGACTTGAGAACATCTCTAAAAAGAGTTCTTCATGAAAATACTCAGTATCAGCAAAATAAAGAAAAATTGTGAAATGGGGACAAAGAAATCATTTAGTAGTAGACATAAATAATGGAAGAAGAAAGTAATAATAAGGAAAAACAAAAAGATCAAACATATTATAATGCAGAAAGTATCCGGAAGGTATCCGGGATGTATGAAAATTGGTTTTTAGACTATGCTTCTTATGTTATTCTCGAACGCGCGATCCCTTCCATATACGATGGACTAAAACCTGTACAAAGAAGAATCCTTCATTCCATGAAGGAACTGGAAGACGGACGTTACAACAAAGTAGCCAACGTAGTAGGAAATACCATGAAATACCACCCGCATGGAGATGCTGCCATCACGGACGCTATTGTACAGATCGGACAAAAAGAATTAGTAATCGATACTCAGGGAAACTGGGGAAACATTTATACGGGAGACGGAGCTGCCGCTGCCCGCTATATAGAATCCCGACTGACCCCGTTTGCACTGGAAGTAGTTTTCAATCCCAAAACTACGGTTTGGAAACCCTCCTATGACGGAAGAAACAAAGAACCCGAAAATCTTCCCCTAAAATTCCCACTCCTTCTGTCTCAAGGCGTAGAAGGAATCGCCGTGGGACTTTCCACTAAAATATTACCTCACAATTTTCTGGAACTGATAGATGCTTCCATAGCCTTTTTAAAAGGAAAACCATTCACTCTGTATCCGGATTTCCAGACAGGAGGTCTGATTGATGTATCCAATTACAACGATGGCGAACGAGGAGGAAAAGTGCGGGCAAGAGCTAAGATATCAAACCCGGAAAAAGGTATTCTGCTCATCAGTGAAATACCATACGGAACCAATACCGGTTCACTGATTGACAGCATCATTAAAGCCAACGACAAAGGCAAAATAAAAATAAAAAAAGTTGAGGACAATACCGCCTCAGAAGTGGAAATTCTGATTCATATGGCTAACGATGTGTCTCCCGATAAAATGATAGATGCACTGTATGCCTTTACGGATTGCGAAGTTTCCATTTCCCCCAATGCCTGTGTGATAGATGTAGACAGACCCGAATTCCTGACAGTTTCCGAAATATTACGAAGAAATACCGACCACACCGTAAGCCTGCTAAAAAAAGAACTGGAAATAGAGCTCGAAGAACTACAGGAACAATGGCATTTCACCTCTCTGGAGAGAATATTCATTGAAAACAGAATTTATCATAAAATTGAAGAACTCGAAACCTGGGAAGAAGTAATTTCCACCATAGACAGAGAATTAAAACCCTTTACCTCCCATCTGATCAGAGAAGTTACGGAAGAAGACATTACAAAACTGACAGAGATACGGATTAAAAGAATTACCCGTTTCGATCTGGGAAAAGCAGAAGAAAATATCCTGAGCCTTGAAGGAAAGATCAAAGAGGTTAAATACAATCTTAATAACCTCATCCAGTATGCGATAGATTATTTCACCAATATAAAGAAAAAATACGGAAAAGGAAAAGAAAGAAAAACGGAAATCCGGACTTTTGACACCATTGATGCTGCCAAAGTAGCCGTAGCAAACGTTAAGTTATATGTTAACCGGGAAGAAGGATTCATCGGATATTCACTAAAAAAAGACGAATATCTTTTTGACTGTTCCGATATTGATGACATAATCGTCTTCAGAAAAGACGGAACCATGCTGGTAACCAAAGCAGACGCCAAAACCTTTGTAGGAAAAAATATTATCCACGTGGGAATATGGAAAAAGAACGACAACCGAACCATATACAACATGATCTACAGGGAAGGAAAAACAGGTCCCTGGTACATGAAAAGATTTCCGGTAACAGCCATAACCAGAGATAAAGAATATGCTCTCGCTTCCGAAACTAAAGGATCCGAGATCCAGTACTTCACATCAAATCCCAACGGAGAAGCAGAAACCGTTATCGTTTTCCTTAAACCCAGTCAAAGGCTGAAAAAATTAAAATTTGATGTTGATTTTTCCGAACTGGCTATTAAAGGACGGGCATCAAAAGGAAATCTGGTTTCCAAGAATTATATCAAAAAAATAGAACTGAAAGAATCCGGCATCTCTACCCTTGCCCCAAGAAAGGTATGGTTTGACGATTCCATTCAAAGATTAAATGTCGACGGAAGAGGGACCTATCTGGGCGCATTCAAAGGATCCGATAAAATACTTACTCTAAATTCTCAGGGAGTGGCTAAACTTCATACCGTTGATTTATTAAACCATTTTGATGACGATCTGCTGGTTATTGAAAAATGGAACCCGGAAAAACCCGTGTGCTGTATTTACTATGAAGGCGAAAAGGCTGTATATTATATCAAAAGGTTCCTGATAGACGATACCCTGAATCCCCAAATATTCTTTGTTTCAGAAAATCCGAAATCCTTTATTGAGTGGGTCGGAACAGGATGGAAATTAATTGCGGAAATCAACTTTGGTAAAAACAAAGAACCGGAAATTGTTGATTTTGAAAACTTTATTGCTATAAAAGGAATTAAGGCATTGGGAAATCAACTTTCAAAAGAAAAAATAAAAAATATTAAAGTAACAGAAGAAATTACGGAAGGAGAAACAGAAGAAACTACGGAAAAATCTGAAAGTAAAAATGATGAACAAGATAATTTTGATGGAAAAGGTGAGCAAATCAATCTTTTTTAAACGAATTATTGATAAATAAAAAACAAAAAATGATTTTTTAGTATATTTCAAATTTATCCCTCCATATTTTTTTCAAATAGCTCTATAAAATAATGTGATACTTATGATATGATATTTGTCATATTTTTCTTAGATTTGTTATAAATAAAAAAGTAAACGTAATCATAAAAACAAATAATATGGCTTTTGAATTACCTAAATTACCGTATGCATATAATGCATTAGAACCTTATATTGATGCTGCAACAATGGAAATCCATTTCACCAAGCATCACGGAGCCTATACGGCTAATTTGAATAACGCTATCGCCGGAACTGAATTAGAAAACCTTTCTATAGAAGAAATTTTGGTAAAAGGATCCGATAAAACTCCCGTAAGAAACAACGGAGGAGGATATTTTAACCACAACCTGTTTTGGCAATGGCTGACTCCCGACGGAAAAGAAAAACCGGAAGGAGAACTGGCAGCTGCTATTGATTCCGCTTTCGGATCATTTGAAGCTTTTAAAGAAGAATTTTCAAAAGCGGCAGCAGGGAGATTCGGATCAGGATGGGCATGGCTTATCGTGAAAGATGGAAAATTATCCGTTGGATCCACTGCTAATCAGGACAATCCGCTGGTACCCGGAGCCGGAGTTTCCGGATATCCCATCCTTGGATTAGATGTATGGGAACATGCATATTACCTGAATTACCAAAACAGAAGAGCCGATTATATCGCTGCTTTCTTTAAAGTGGTTAATTGGGACAAAGTAGCGGAATTATATGCCGCACATAAATAAATCCGGGTTCTAAGGATTAAAAGTTGCGAAAAGCAAAAATATCCGGATGTGATAAGTGATAGCAGGTATTGGATGCCGTTAACCGCTGTTTGGCGGAAGCAGCGTCCAAGTCTTGTTTTTTGTTGAGTGAAATGCACGTATTTATTAGATTTATAAGGTAATGTCTTATTTCCCTGATAATTAGAAAAATAAGTCGGGAGGAATTCATTTTCGGCATATTCTTTAGATACTGATCTTTTCACTTTATTTTTCACCATTTTTTATCTATTCGTTCTTTCGTCTCATTTACATTGATATTCAGAAAAAACGAGCTTAACCTGAATTCAATTTAAGCAAAGCTAAAAGTAATGGGCCACCTGGACTTTTTCAATATTTGAAGAAGGTTTTTCATCGCAAGGAAGCTTTATAAAGATTCGGATTGTTCAATTTTTGGTCTAAATTCTTTGCAAAGATCGTCTGTTTTTACAAAAATATAAGTTGGATTGTTTGTCAAAAATACTATTACGGTATTTAACTAGCTGAATAGTAATGGGTTTAATTTTTTGTTGTGTACTTAGGAAAATAAGTTAAAATAATTTTTTCAAAAAAAATAAATTGTAACTTTAAACAATAAACCTAATTCCAAAGTTATGAACAAATCAGATAAACCTGATAACAAATATATAAACAGGGAAATAAGCTGGTTGAAATTTAATTCTCGCGTGCTTCAGGAAGCGATGGATAAAAAAAATCCATTGTTGGAACGATTGCGTTTTTTAGGAATTTATTCAAATAATCTGGATGAATTTTATAAGGTAAGGTATGCCTACATAGTCCGAATGATTCAATTTAAGAGGAAATATAACAATATTGTAGAAGATCAGGAAGATACGGACTTATTGGAAGAGATAAATAAAACCGTAGCCCATCAACAACAAAAATATGATAGACTTTACGAACAGATCATAAAAGAATTAGCGTATGAAAAAATATTATTGGTAGATAATGAGACATTACCGGACACATTAAAAATCTTTGTTCAGAACTTTTTTGAAAATAAGCTAAGCCATAACTTAACCGTATTGTACTGGAAAGAAGGAGATAAGATATTAAACCTCGCAGACGATGTTTTTTATCTGATGGTAACAATGATCAAGAAAAACGGCAGCAGGCAATACGCCCTTATAGAAGTCCCTACGGACAGATTTTCCCGCTTTTTAGTATTGCCCGATATTGATGATAAACACTACATCATGTTTCTGGAAGATGTCATCCGGCATCATTTACGGGATATTTTCCAGTTTTTTAAATTTGAAACCATAGAAGCAAAATCGATAAAATTGACTAAAGATGCAGATCTATCCATAGACAATGATGTGCAGGTGAGTTATATGGAAAGTGTTGCCGGAGCATTAAAAGAAAGATTAAAAGGTTTGCCTGTGCGTTTGGTATACGATAAGACCATGGATGCTCAAACACTCAAATTTATAAAAAGAATGTTTGATCTGGATGAATACGATAGTCTGGCTCCCGGAGGGAAGTATCATAATAAACAAGACTTCATGAAATTCCCTACCTTGGGAAGGAAAGACTTGGAGTATAAAAAAATAACTCCCGTAATTCCTAAAATACTAAAAGGAGAAAAAAACTATTTTAAAGCATTTGCCAGGGAAGATACATTGCTTTATACCCCATACAATGATTATTCGGTTTTTCTTAAATTTCTCAGAGGAGCAGCGATTGATCCCAAAGTAAAAAAAATAAAAATAACCATATATAGAGTAGCTGATGATTCTCAGGTTATCAGCGCCTTGATTAACGCGGCAAAGAATGGAAAAGAAGTAATAGCGGTTCTGGAATTAAGAGCCCGGTTTGACGAAGCACACAACATAAAATGGTCTAAACTTTTACAAGATGAAGGCGTCAAGGTAATTTTCGGGGTACAGGGATTGAAAGTTCATTCTAAAATAGGAATCGTAGAAAGAGAAGCACAAAGAGAAGCAGCCGGAAAATATGCCTTTATTTCTACCGGAAACTTTCATGAAGGTACGGCACGAGTATATACCGATTTTACCTTATTTACCGCTAACAGAAGCATAGTTGATCAAATAGACGGTGTGTTTGACTTTTTCATGGCTAATTATTTGGTAAAACATAATAAAGATATTTCCGTAAGCCCTTGGGGAATGCGAAGAAAATTAGTGTTGGGGATCAAAAGGGAGATTAAAAATAAAAAATTAGGATTACCCGCTCAGATTAATATTAAAGTTAACAGCATTTGCGATAAGGAAATTATAGATTACTTGTATGAAGCAAGTCAAAATGGCGTAGAAGTAAGAATGATCGTAAGAGGCATTTGTTCTGTTATACCCCAGATGCCCGGATTGAGCGATAACATAAAAGTAGTAAGCATCGTAGATAAATTTTTGGAACATCCCAGATTTTACTGGTTTAAAAATGCAGGTGACGATATAGTGTATATCTCTTCCGCAGATATTATGGCAAGGAATTTGGATCACAGGATAGAAGTAGCCTGTCCGGTTACCAGTATAAAGAACAAAGAAAAGATCATGAAAATATTTGAATTGGGTTTTGAAGACAATGTAAAAGGAAGACTGATAAAAGAAGGACTGGAAGAGCCTTATCAAAAGAACAGAAAAAAGAAGAACCGTTCTCAGGAAAGCATCTATCAATACATAAAAGATCTTAACAAATGAAGATATATACTTATGCAGCCATTGACATAGGCTCTAATGCAGTACGGCTTCTTGTAAATACCATTTATGAAACAAAAGATACCGTTACGTTCAACAAGACCAGTCTGGTTCGTGTACCCATACGCTTGGGACAGGAGGTCTTTACGCAAGGCAAAATATCTGAAAAAACAATTGATCGGTTGACAGAAGCAATGATTGCATATAAACTTTTGATGAATGTATACAATGTAGACAAATACAGAGCTTTTGCAACCTCCGCGATGAGAGAAGCGATAAATTCACAGGAAGTGATAAAGAAAGTAATAGAAAAGAGCGGAGTGAAGATAGAAATTATTTCCGGAGAAGAAGAGGCCAAGGTGATTTTTAGTTCCGAGCTTAAAAATTTTCTTCAGTCAGATAATTATTATCTATTTGTAGACGTAGGCGGAGGAAGTACCGAAATATCCCTTTTAAACAGAGGACAGGTTCATCATAGCCGGTCTTTTCCCATTGGTACAGTACGCTTGCTTGATAAAAAAATAGATGAAAATTACCTCATGGAAACTATAAAACCCTGGATAAAAAAAATAACTCAGGGAAAATTGATAGAACTTATAGGATCAGGAGGGAATATCAATTATGTATTTAAAAATTCCGGAAGGAAAGAAGGAAAATATCTTTCCCATTCGTACATACATCAACAATACGAATTATTAAAGGCTCTTACCTATGAAGAAAGAATAAAAAAATTCAATATGAAACCGGACAGAGCAGACGTTATTGTGCCCGCATTGCTTATTTATGATTCTGTGATGAAATTTGCCCATGCCACACGTATCCATGTCCCGAAAATAGGAGCCGTTGACGGAATGATCAATTTAATGTATAAACGAAGTAAGAAAAAATAAAAATAATTACGAACACACCGGCTTTGTTAACCGTTTTTTGTTAGTTGAATTTTTTAACAGAAAGATAAAACAGAATCATATTGATAAAAAGATTGGTAAAATTCAATGATTTTTTTAGCTTTGTAAAAAATTAATTAGTATTAAATAATTCCGGTGATTGGTAAGAATTCTTTTTAAAAAAAAGAAAAATATGAAACTGTAATGGCAACAAAAGGTCTTTTTGCAAAATATGCAAAAAAATAAAAATTAAGATAGTAATTGAAAAATGTGCAAATAAAGGTTTTTATTATGAATGTTTTCATCACATTACGTTTCCAATTAGATAAAAAACAAACAGATTTATATAAAATATTTTTTTTTGTAAAATGTTTTATAAAAAGTTATCTTTGGCTCAACTTTAGAAGTAGGAGAATTGAGAAAATATAGAACAGATTTGTTGAAAAACTAATAGATTTAAAATAAATTAGATAAATAAATAGTTAATGAAAAAAAATAATTTATACGTCATTGCCTTGTTATGTATGTTGTTGGCAATGGGGTCATGTGCTTCGAGAAAAGATATGTATTACTTTCAGGGAGACGAACAAAAGTTGGAGGAAGTACATAAATATACCCCGACACTAAAACCTGATGATTTACTCGTGATAACCGTCTCAGCCCTTGATCTGGAATCAACCCTTCCATTTAACCACCAAAATCCATACGACAGTTATTCTTCCATTACCGAAAGTGCAACATCAACCAATCTCAGGTTAACTACCTATCTGATAGACGAAAAAGGAGAAGTGGATTTTCCGGTATTGGGAAAATTGAAGTTAGGAGGACTCACCCGCTCTCAGGCAATGGACTATATGAGAGAAAAACTCACAAAATATTTAAAAGAACCTTCAGTGAACATTCGTATCGCTAATTTTAGAATAACAGTCTTGGGAGAAGTTTCCAGACCGGGAACTTACACGATAGCAAACGAGAAGATAACCTTGTTGGAGGCATTGGGATTGGCAGGAGATTTAACCATTTTTGGTAAAAGGAAAGATGTTATAGTCATTCGGGATGTCGATGGAAACAAAACATTTACCCATGTAGATATGAGATCAAATGACATATTCCGGTCACCTGTCTATTATTTGTCTCAAAACGATGTTATTTATGTACATCCGAATGGAGCAAGAGTAAATTCTTCGGCATACAGTTCAACAACTTCGCTTTTTGTGTCAATAGCCGGTATAATCATATCAGTAATATCCGTACTTAACCGTTAAAATTAAGATATGCAAGAAAATAAAATCTATCAGGACGAAGAAACCATCAATATCAGAGCGTTTATATTTCAGTATTTGGTTTATTGGAAATGGTTTGTTTTTTCGGTGTTTGTAGTATTGGCGTTAGGAGTAGTGTACCTTAAAATAACTCCTAAGCAATATCAGTCGGAAGCTAAAATTTTACTGAACGAAAAAGACAACAGTTCGTTGTTGTTAGGATTGCAGGAATTGTCCTCTTTAGGATTTGATTCCAACTCAAAAGTGGATGACCAGATAGAAGTTTTGAAGTCCCGAAGGCTTATGACCAAGGTAGTAGATAAGTTGGATTTGAATATTCAGTATTACCAGAAAAAAGACTGGGTGGCTCAGGAGGTATATAAAGACGAAGCGTTTATTGCTGCCAGATTTGAAAACGAGAAGACAAAATATGCAGTAGATACCGTAAGAATTTTAGATGTTGAGGTAGTTTCTCCCACTCAATACATTTGTACGGAAAAAGAAAAAGATACTCAGATCCGGGGAACCTTCGGCCGACCGTTAAAATTCCCTTTCGGAAACCTCCTGCTTTTTCGTAGCTCGTTAGCGCAGGAAGGAGATAAGACTCGGCTTGTAATTTCTCCTATTACGACTACAGTGCTGAACTACATTGAATCCATAGATATAGTAGCTGCCGTAAAAAAAGGAAACGTCATAAATTTGGGATTGAAAAGTACTTTGCCCGATAATTCCAATAAAATCATAGATTTGTTGATCACCCAATATATAGAAGATCTGATAGATGACCGGAAGCAGGTCGGAACCGCAACGGTTGATTTTATCAACGATCGGTTAAGTTTTATCGCCAGAGATCTGGGAAGTGCGGACACCAATATGGAGCAGTACAAATCTCGGGAAAAGATTACGGATCTGGTAACCGAGGGAGAAGTGGCCATTCAGCAATCTGCTACCGTAGATAATCAGTTGAAACAATACAGTATACAGTTGAGTTTGGTGAATTATATGGATCATTTCATCAGAACCAATAGACAATCGCTGATTCCAGCGAATATAGGACTTACAGACCCTTCTATAGCACAGGCAACTCAAGAATACAATAAGTTGGTGTTGGAGCGGAATAATTTACTGAAAAGCTCAACGGAAGAAAACCCTATGGTTAGGAGCCTGAACGAAAGAATTCAGGAGATCAATACCAATTTGCAGGCGAGTTTAAGAAATTATAAGACCACTACACAAATTGCCCTTACTAACGTTGAAAAGCAGGCAAATCAGATGATGGGAAATATCTCTCAATTACCGGTAAAAGAAAGAGGATTCAGAGATATTGTCCGCAAGCAGCAGACCGTGGAAGCCTTATATCTTCTTTTATTGCAAAAAAGAGAAGAAACCGAAATAACCACAGCCTCTACTCCCAATGTGGTAAAAATAGTCGACCATGCATATTATTCGCAAAAGCCGGTTGCCCCTAAAACTATCATAGTTTTATTAGCTTCCGGATTGTTAGGACTGGCAATTCCATTCGGGGTACTTTATGTCCGGTTTTTACTGGACGATAAAGTACATTCACGAAAAGAAGTGGAAGAAATAGTTAAAAATATACCTATCACCGGATACCTCCCTAAATATGATGAAAGAATAATAGATATACAAAACACCAATTCTTCTTTTGCAGAAGCCTTTAGGATTATAAGAACCAATATTAATTTTCTGCTTCCCGGAGATAAGAACCAGCCTAGAAGTATCTTTGTGACCTCTACCCTCAGCAGGGAAGGAAAGAGTTTTGTCACAGTGAATTTAGCCTTTACCCTGGCCTTTGCCAAAAAGAAAGTATTGGTATTGGAAGCCGATATCCGTAAACCTAAAATCCGAAAATATTTAGATATAGAAGGGAACTTTGAAGGAATTACCGAATATCTGTCAGATAATATAGATGATATATCCAAATATATCATAAAAACAAATTATAAGGAATCCGGAGTAGCATTATCCATTGATGTACTTCCTTCCGGAAGTAAGGCGCCCAATCCTTCAGAGTTACTTGGAAATGGGAAATTTAAAGAAATTATAGATTACGGACTTCAAAACTATGATTACGTGCTCGTAGATACCGCACCGGTAGGAATGGTTACGGATACTTTGCTGATCAATAAATATACCGATTTGATGCTATACATTGTCAGAGCGAATTTCCTACCTAAGAACATGCTGGAAATACCTAAACGATTGAAAGAAGAAGGAAAATTCAACGACCACGAAACAGCAATTTTACTCAATGGAGTAGATATTTATAGAGCTTATGGCTACGGTTATGGTTACGGAGGATATTATGGTTATGGTAATGAAAAAGGAAATAAACCTTGGTATAAAAAACTTTTTAGTTAGAAATTAGAAAAATAATAAGTTGATTGACAAAAGTATGAATGGTAGAGAAGAGAATAAATAAACAAATTGAAGAGAAGAAATTTTTTATTGATTAGAAAAAATTTTGTAACTTTGATATATATCACATACGTTTTATGTCAAAAAAAACAGCATTACTAACAGGGATTACAGGGCAGGACGGAGCATATCTGGCAGAATTTCTATTGAAGAAAGATTATTTTGTCCATGGAATAAAAAGAAGAAGTTCCCTGTTTAATACAGACAGAATAGACCATCTGTATCAAGATCCGCATGTGGAAAATACTAATTTCAGGCTTCATTACGGAGACTTGAGTGATAGTACCAACCTGATTAGGATCATACAGGAGATCCAGCCCGATGAGATATACAATCTGGGAGCAATGAGCCATGTAAAAGTAAGTTTTGATGCCCCGGAATATACTGCCAATGCGGACGGAATAGGAACCCTTCGGATCCTGGAGGCGGTCAGGCTGTTGGGACTCATACAAAAGACCAGGATCTATCAGGCTTCCACTTCAGAATTGTACGGGTGGGTACAGGAAATTCCACAATCGGAAAAAACGCCGTTCTATCCGCGTTCCCCCTATGCGGTAGCCAAATTATATGCCTACTGGATTACGGTTAACTATCGTGAAGCCTATAAAATGTTTGCCTGCAACGGAATTTTGTTTAATCACGAAAGTCCGCTGAGAGGAGAAACATTTGTAACCAGAAAAATAACAAGAGGAGTAGCCCAGATCGCTTTAGGATTGCAGGAAAAACTTTATATGGGAAATATTGATGCAAAACGCGATTGGGGACATGCCAGAGATTACATTGAAGCCATGTGGCTTATTTTGCAACAAGAACAGCCTGAAGATTATGTGATTGCCACAGGAATCACCACCAAAGTTCGGGACTTCATCCGAATGGCTTTCTCAGAAGTCGGAGTGGAACTGGAGTTTAAAGGTACAGGAGTGGATGAAAGAGCCGTGGTTAGATCTACCGACGGCAAATATGCCTTTACGGTCGGGCAGGAGGTGATGGCAATAGATTCCCGGTACTTTCGTCCTACAGAAGTGGATCTGTTGATAGGAGACCCGACAAAAGCAAAACAAAAATTAGGATGGGAACCTAAATGCTCCTTACCTCAGTTGGTAAAAGAAATGGTAGAATCAGACCTGAATCTGTTTCAAAAAAATAAATTGCTGAAAGAAGCAGGTTTTAATACTTTAAGACAATACGAATAACAGTAATAAACAAAAATTAAATAATTAGCATAATATAAAAGTTTTACCGGCTAAATAGTAAGCTGTTCCCATTTATCGGAAATGAATGAAACAGGTAAGAAAAGAACAAGTAAGAAGAACCTGAAAACAATATATGCCGGTAACGACGTTAAAAAAGCGAAAATACTGCCCCAATGACTTTTGCCGTGCATGAGTATTATTCTGAACAACAGAAGAATTTGCTGAAACGACGGGGAATCGAAGCAATATCATAAATACAGACAAAAAAAGAGATCATATCGGGAGTTTTAAATAACGATAAGGATTGACACAAAATTAATTCTGCTCTGATAAAGTCCGGGTATGCAGTAAAAACAAAAAATAATAATAAAAAATCCGAATGATTTAGTGATGAAAAATAACGAAAAAGTCAAAAAGTCACTTAATTATTCGGTGATTTAGAGCCTGTTTAAATTTTATTGCGATTATTTTTTATTGCTATTTTTGAGATGGATTTTTTGCTTTTTATTTGAAGATTTAGCGGGCTAAATCAAGAAGAAAAAGTGAAAAAGACGCTCAAAAG